>CAXNFL010000132.1:0-6079 GCA_964201555.1 Kiritimatiellia bacterium | reverse complement strand
CCGATGAAAAGCTGACCCGCCGCCAGCTGTCGGCGCTGTTCCGGTTTTTAGCAAAGCCCTCCCGGCTCAAGGACGTCCTGGTGCGCGGAACGCGGGCGCCGGAGCGGGACGAGGCGGTTCCGGACCTGGCCGCCGTGCTGGCTCCGGAGACGCTGGCGCGGCTGGGGGATAATGTCCGCCAATGCGAGGCGGTGGCGGCGGCGCTGCGCACGCGGGATGTCCTGCTGGTGGCGGGCCCTCCGGGTTCCGGGAAAACGATGCTGATCGGGGCGATGGTGGAAGCCATGCTCCGGCAGCCGGGCGCGCCGCGGGTGCTGCTGGTGGCGGCCACGAACCGGGCGCTGGACCAGGCGCTGGAGAAAGTGGCGGAGCCCTCGGCCGTGCGACTGGGGGGCGACAGCGGGGTGCCCGACCGCATCCGGCCGCTGACTTTGGCCGCGCGGCTGAACGGCGTGGCGGCCGGCGGGGCGGCGGCGGCCGTGAAGAGCGTGATGGGCGAGGCGCGGGTCGTGGGCGTGACGGCCAGCACGCTGGCCGGCGGAGCGCTGGATCCGGTGCTGGGCGAGTTCGAGTGGGTGGTGATGGATGAAGCGTCCCAGATGACCGTGCCGCTGGGATTGGGCGCGGCGAGTTACGGGAAGCGGCTGATCCTGATCGGGGATGACCGGCAGCTGGCGCCGGTGGTGCGGGCCGAGGGGAAGGCGACGGGCGAATGGCCGGCCCTGTCGGTTTCGCTGTTTGAGCTGGTTCGGGACCGGCTGGCGAAGAAGGGGCCCGTGCTGGTGGAGCTGGAGAGGCAGTACCGGATGAGCGAGGGGGTGGGGGCGGCGCCTGCGGCCGTGTGGTATGGCGGGCGGCTGAGTCCGGGCACGGCCCGCGTGGCGGGCCGGCGGCTGGAGGGGTTGAAGAATTGGAAGCGGCATGCGCTGGCGGTCGCGTTGGATCCGGAGCGCGCGGTGCTGGTGGTGGATGTGCCGGGGGCGGAGCGGCCGCGCGTGCACGACGGCGAGGCGGCGTGGATCGGCGGATTCCTGGCCGCGCTGGCGGCGTGCGGGGGAAAGGTGGCGGCGCCCGACTCGGAGGAGGGGATGGCGGTGGCGATCATCTCGCCGTATCGGGCGCAGGTGGCGCGGATCCGGGCGTTGCTGGGCGGGCAGTTCCCGGAGCGGGAGCGGCTGTGGCGCGCGTGCGTGGACACGGTGGACCGCTTCCAGGGCGGCGAGGCGGACGTGGTGCTGGTGTCGCTGTGCCCGCCGGAAGGCGTGTCGGAGCATCTGGCCAATCCGCGGCGATTGAATGTGGCGCTGACGCGGGCGCGGAGCAAGGTGATTTTGCTGGGGGACTGCCGGCGGCTCTCGGCCTATCCTGTTTTCCAGCGGCTGTTCGGTGAATATGAAAGCCGCTGGCCCGGTGAAACCTGGCGGATCTCGCACATAAAAGAATGAATTATAATTTGGAAATCAGGAATGGCAGGAAGAGCTTCCTGATGTTCCCGAGTTCCAGATGATTAAAGGAGGTCATCGAACAAAATATGAAAAAAGAGACAATCAGGAATCTTCCGCGCTGGGCGCAGGTCGCGGGTGTTTTGACCCTCACCTATCTCGTCTTTTTCGAGCTCCCGGGGTTGTGGGCGATTTCCGGCTGGACCTGGGGTAACATCAGGGCGGGCCGTTTCGCCGGCATTTTGGCGGGGCTCGGTCAGCTCGTCCTGACGCTCACCGGGATTGCGATTTGGGCGTCGTCGGTGGTTCTGTGCGGCCGCGCGTTGCTTTTCAGCGGGAAGAAAGCGTACGCCTTTCTTCTGGCCTTCCTGTTGATCTGCACCGTCACTGCCCCCATGCGCTATATCACGCAACAGATCGCCTATGCGAACCTGCAGCGGCAGTTGCGTGAAATGCCCGAGGGGCAAAAGGAACAATTTGCCGCCCACCCGCCGCGCCGGCCCACGGTGGTGGTGGCCAAGATCAATCTGGCCTTTCCGGTCGGCCCGGCTTTGCTCTTTATGGCGATCTGGTTTATGTGCAAAGCGGACGGCATGCCGCTGAAGAACAAGTTCCTGGATCGGATAGGCTGACGCGTTTTTAGCGCAGCGTGGCGACCTGGCCGGGCCAGGTGAGGCCGAGGGAGGGCAGCGCCTGGGCGCAGAGCATGTAGACCATGACGCAGCAGACGAGCACGGCGACCAGGGAGACGACGGCGAAGATCACGCCGGGCTCATCCGTATCGGCGGCTGGGCCCGCGGCCTGGGCGGCGGCGAAATCGGCGGCTGCCTTGGGGAGGGTGGGAGAATGACGGGCTTCGCCTTCGCCTCCGCCGGGACGGCGCAGCTTGATGGTCTTGCGCTGGGTGGGCGGGCCGGCCTCGAGGCCCGGCTCCGGGCTCGGTGCGCCGGAGGGGGCGGGAGCGGGAATGCTTTCCTGGGCCGGGGCTCCGCCGGAATCGCCCGGACGCTTGATCCGGATGGTTTTGGGGCCGCCGGAGGGGGCGGAAGAGTCGGTCGGGGCGGCTGTCTGCCCTTCGGCCGGGGCGACGAAGGCTTCCTGCAGGGAGATGCGCGAGGTCTGCCGCTTGGCCTGGGCCTGGGAGAGGGGCGGGGCGGCGGGAGTGGCGGCGGGCGCGGGGCCGGGGCGATTGAGCTTGATGGTGGCCGCTTCGGACGGGCGCTGGATCTTGATGGTCTTCGGGGCGCCGGTATCGGTGGTGAACGCGCCGAGATTGATGCGCGTGGTCTTGGACTTTTCCTCGGGAATCATGGCGGCGGAGGCCATATCGATGCGCGTGGTGGCTTTTTTCGGCTGTGAAGAGGCGGAAACGGCCTGCTTCAAATCGAGCTTGGGCGGGATATTGGCTTCGGGTTTGTCGGTTTTCTCGTTCTCGCCGTCCATCGTCTTCTCCCGGCTGGAATAGGTTCTTTCCATACCTTACCCTTGCGGCAGGTAAGGGGTCAAGCAAAACGCTAGACCTGCATGAGCTCCGTTTCCTTGGCGGTCACCATGGCGTCGATTTTGCCGATGTAATCGTCGGTGCTGGCCTGGATGTCGTGCAACCCCTTGTCGCGCTCGTCCTCGGTGCAGCCGCCGTCCTTCTGGAGCTTCTTGGTGGCCTCGTTCATGTCGCGCCGCACATTGCGGACCGAGACGCGGGCCTCTTCGGCCATCCGCTTCATGACCTTGATCATCTCCTTGCGGCGCTCTTCGCTGAGCTCGGGGATGGGAATGCGGATCACGCGGCCGTCGTCCATGGGCGTGAAGCCGAGGTTGGCGGCGTGGATGGCCTTGACGACCGCGTCGCGGGCGTTCTTGTCGTAGGGGTTGATGACGATGAGCCGGGGCTCGGGGGTCGAGATGGTGGCCAGCTCGCGCAGGCGGGTGGGGGCCCCGTAATAGAGGACGCTGACGTTTTCGACCATGTGGGGCGAGGCTTTGCCGGTGCGCATGCCGCTGAATTGCTCATGCAGCATGGCGAGGGATTTCGCCATCTTGTCATCGGCTTCGAGCAGGATTTCGTCGACGGATTCCATGGGTGTTCTCCTGGGCGGTTAGTCCGAGACCAGCGTGCCGGCGGCTTCTCCGTTGAGAATCCGGCTCAGCGTGTTGTCCTGGAACAGGCTGAAGACGATGATCGGGATGTGGTTTTCCATGCAGAGCGAGAAGGCGGCGGCGTCCATGACCCGCAGCTGGCGGGTGAGGGCTTCCAGGTAGGTGATCCGGGTGTAGAGCTTGGCGGTGGGATCCTTGGCGGGATCGGAGTCGTAAACGCCGGCGACCTTGGTGGCCTTGAGGAGGACCTCGGCGCCGATTTCGCTGGCGCGGAGCGCGGCGGTGGTGTCGGTGGTGAAATAGGGGTTGCCGGTGCCGCCGCCGAAGATGACCACGCGGCCCTTTTCGAGGTGGCGGACGGCGCGGCGGCGGATGAACAGCTCGGCGACCTGCTTCATCTCGATGGAGGTCTGGACCCGGGTGTCGACGCCGAGCTTTTCGAGGGCGTCCTGGAGGGCCAGGGCGTTGATGATGGTGCCGAGCATGCCCATGTAGTCGCCGGTGTTGCGGTCGATGCCGCGGAGTTCGCCGGCGCTGCCGCGGAAAATGTTGCCGCCGCCGATGACGATGGCGATCTCCGTGCCCCGCTGGTGGACTTCGCGGATCATTTCGGCCATGCGCCGGAGAATGTCGGGATCGATGGCCATCCCGGTCTGCTTGTTCTGCAGCACTTCGCCGCTGAGTTTGAGGAGGATCCGTTTGTAGCGGAGACCGGGCTTGGGCTTGATTTCGGCTGAGGGCATAGGCTTTCTCCGGGAGCACGGGGACTGACGCGCATCCGGGAGTAACACGATAGGGAAAAGAGCCAGGGGAGTAAAGTTTATAATCCTCGAAAGGGCGGCGGTTTTTCCTTCTGGCTTGACGCTGCGCCTTGGATTAGATAAGCACAACGGATTATGAATTCACGATTGTTGACTGTTTACGGCATTTCCGCCGCTTTGGCGCTGGTGATGACGGGTTGCGTGTCGGCTCCGACTCCGGCAAGCACCCGCGAACCGTGGACGCCCCCGAGCGAAGCCCGCACCCCGGATACGGTCTGGGCGGATGTGCGGACCCGGGTGGTGGCGGATTCCAAACCGATGACGCTGGCGGAGCTTGCCGATCTGGCGCTTCAGAATAATCCGGCCAGCCGGCAGGCGTGGAGCGCGGCCCGCGCGGCGGCGGCGCAAGTCGACCAGGCGCAGGGCTTGTTCATGCCGACGCTGACCGGCGTGGCGGGGGCAAACCGGCATTACCTCTCGGCGCAGCCCCGAAGCTTCACGGATGACTACCTCAAGTACGGCCCGAGCTTGAAGGTCAATTATCTGATTTTGAATTTCGGGGGCGGCCGGCAGGCGGCGGTGGAGCAGGCGCTCCAGACCGTGTATGCGGCGGATTTCACCTTTAACCGCACGATCCAGGACGCCCTCTTGGCCGTGGAGCTGGCCTATTACAACCAGGTCAGCGCGCAGGCGGGCATTGAGGCGGCCCAGGCGGGCGTGAAGGATGCGACCACCGCGCTGACCGCCGCCACGGAGCGCAAGAACGCCGGCGTGGGCACGCAGCTGGAGGTGCTCCAGGCCCAGGCGGGGTACGACCAGGCCCGCTATCTCCTGGCCAACGCGGAAGGGAGCGCCAAGATCGCCCGGGGAATGCTGGCGCGGGCGGCCGGCCTTCCGGCGGACGCCCCGGTGCAGGTGGTTCTCCCGGCCGTCGAATTGCCCGAGCCGGTGACCACGCAGGACATGAAGACGCTGCTCGACGAGGCGCTTGCCCGGCGGCCGGATATGGCCGCCCTGCGCGCCACCGTGGCGGCCGCGGATGCCGGGGTCAAGGTGGCGGGCGCCGCCCGGTGGCCGTCGCTCTATTTGAACGGGGGAGTCGGCTACGAACAGTTTGAAAACCAGGGGCAGCGGGATCTCCAGGACCGCGACTGGTCGGCGGATGCGGGGCTCAGCCTGCAGTGGACGATTTTCGACGGGTTCCAGACCCAGAGCGCCAAGCGCGCCGCGCAGGCGCAGGCCGACGCGGCCCGCGCGCAGCTCCAGCAGGCCGAGCTGGCCGCCTGTTCGGAGGTGTGGAATCGGTATTACGCCTATGAGACGGCCATTCAGAAATATGCCTTCAGCACCGCGTTCCTGAAGAGCGCCACGGCGTCCTACGACCTCGCGCTCGACAGCTACAAGGCGGGGTTGCGGAGCATTCTCGACCTGTTGAACGCGGAGAGCCTGGCGGCCCAGGCGCGCAGCCAGCAGCTGACCGCCCGGCAGGAGGCCTTCTCTGCCCTGGCCGCCCTGGCCCACGCCACCGGGCTGCTGGAGGCCAATGATTCGGCGAGCGTTCGCGAACTTTTTCCAACGAGTAAGTAAGGATCGTCAGATATGAAGCAGAAATCAAGTTTCCCGGCCCTTTTCGCCGCCTGCGGCGTGCTGGTTCTTTTCGCCGGCGCCTGCGCCAAAAAGCAGCAAGGCCCCCCGCCGGCGCGCTCGATGGCGGTTCAGGCCGCCCCGGCGGTCCGGCTGGATGTGCCGGTTCTCATCGAGGCCTTTGGCGTCACGGAA
>CAXNFL010000131.1:0-6093 GCA_964201555.1 Kiritimatiellia bacterium | reverse complement strand
CTTTTCAATCGCCTTTTCAGCTTCGGCCGCCGATTTCCCCCCCACCTTGACGCGGCCGATCAAATCCAGATTGATGGTGCCGTTCTCGTCGATGGCGCTTTCGAAGGTTTCAGTCTTCGGGTAAACCCGGAGCGTGATCACGAGCCGATCGCCGGGCAGAAGGAGCCGAAGGGCCGGTTCCGCGACCGAGGTCGCGCCGGGGGCCGGCGGCACATCCGGCGCAGGCCGCTGGGCCGGAAGCGTCTCGCCGACGGCGGCGGTCGCGGCGCCGCCATCCAAAGCCGCTACGATCGGCTTATACGGCTCCAAGGAGCCGGCGTGGCGGGGCAGGCTTGCGCAACCGGCCAGAAGGAAAACCGCCAGCAGGGCGCCGGCGAATCGAATGACACGTCCGTTCATCAATCCTCAACTCTTCCGCGAAGAACCCGAAGGCGGCTCGTCCGTTTCGGGCTTATACGCATAGCTGCCCACATAATGGTAGTAATAATAGTAGTCGCGGTGGATATTGATGTTGTTCAGCACCACACCGACCAGATTGCCGCCCACGTTCTGGATCATGCTTCGCGCCCGGGCGGCCACATCCCGGGGATAGCTGCGATGTTCGATCACGAGCAGCGTCCCGTCACACTCGCTGGCCAGGACAGCGGCATCGCTCACGCCCAGGATCGGGGGGGAATCCATGAACACGTAATCGTACTGCCCCTTCACGGCGTCCAGCAGCGTGCGGATGCGGGGGGAGTCCACGATCCCGTGCATGCCGCTCGCCGTCCGCCCGCTGGGCATGAAGGAGAGATTCTCGATGGAGGTGGGCAGGATGACCTCCTCCGGCTTCATGCGGCCCATCAGGACGTCGGCCAGGCCCACGCGGTTGGACAGGCCCACCATCTTATGCTGGGTCGGGCGCCGGATGTCACCGTCGATCAGCAGCACGCGGCTGCCCAGCTGCGAGAACACAAACGACAGGTTGAAGAGCGTGAGGGACTTGCCCTCCCCGGCTCCGCCGCTGGTCACGCAAAGCACTTTTCCATGGGCCCATTTCTTGGAAAACTGAAGGTTGGTCTTCAGGACGCGGTACGCCTCCGCATGCGCCACATCGCCCTTCTCCGCGTTCAGGGCCCGCACCTTCTGGGGAATGACGCCCAGGATCGGCGCCCCGATGAAGTCCTCGATGTCCTGGACGGTTTTGACCGAGGTGTCGAGATATTCCATGAAGAAGGCGAGTCCGACGCCCACGCCCAGGCCCAGCAGGATGCTGAGCAGCACATTGAGCCGCATATCCGGCGCGATCGGCAGATCGGGCTCCTCGGCCATCTCGATGATCTCCACCGGCGTGCGCGGCAACTGAAGGTCGATCTCCTCCTTCACCACCAGCATCTCCAGGGAGTCACGGATCTGGCGCTGCGCTTCCAGCTCATGTTCGATCTTCCTGAACGGCAGGTACTTTTCGCTTTCGGCGGTGATATCGCTGGCCCGGGACAGCTCCAGGTTCTTGTCGATCAGCTCCAGCCCCCGCTTGTAAATCTCCCACTCGGTCTGAAGCCCCACCTTCAGCCCGGACAGCGTCTCATCCACCTTGCGAGTCAGGTTGCTGACCACGTTTTCCATCCGCAGCACGTCGGGATGCTTCGCCCCCAGCGCGCCCTGCAGCTGGCTCAGCGTCACCTGGTTTTCGGACAGCTGCTGGCGCAGCGTATTCAGCATGGGATCGCCGAGCAGATTGGCGGCCGCATACAGCAACTGCTCGCCCGACAGCTTGTTGAGCGCCTCCAGCCGCGTCTGGCGATCGAGCATCTTGTTCTGGGTGCTCAGGCGGTCGCTTTCCAGCTGCGCAATCCGGGCCTTGTCCACCTGCCCCGCGCCCTCGGTGCTGGGCCCGCCGCTCACGTTGATGTTCATCTCGCGGCGCATCGCCTCGAGCTTCTCCTCAAGCTCCTGAACCTTCCCCTGCTTTTCCTGGAAGGCCGAACGCAAGGCCAGAAGGCCCTTTTCCTTCTCTGTCCGGTTGATCTTCATGCGCTGGTCCCGGTACACCGCGGCGATCTCGTTGGCGATCCGCGAGGCGTCCGCCCGGGCTTCCTGGGCCGTCGACCGGTAGGTGCTGCGCTCGATTTGGATCTCGATCAGGTTGGTATCCCGGTATTGGTGAACCTTCATGCTCTTGGTCACGAGCTCAAACACCTTGCCGGGAGAAAGGGACGCTCCGTCATCGCTGTACAACTGACCGAAATGCTCCTGAAGCCGGAGATTCCGGATCACCTCGTAAATGATCGGCTTCGACTGGATGATCTCGAACTGCGTCCGCAAGAAAAAGGGATCGTAGGCGAGGGCCGCGCTGGCCCCCTGCTGCTTCATGCCCTCCACAGACGGGGTTTCGCGGTTCACGGCAATCCGGGTGCCGGCCACATAGGTCTTAGGCAGGTAATAGGTCACCACCGCGCCCGTAATCACAATGAAAAGGAAAATCGCTATCACGATTTCCTTGCGTGACCGGATCACCTGCCAATAATCCCAGAAATGGGTGGCGCTGAATTGGGACTGATTCTGTTCCATTGAACTCGACCGTAACCGTGTTTAGAATTCCATTCCCACCGTGGCGGACACGGTATTGCGAACAAAGGACTCGCGGACGTCCGACGTCCAATCCTCATACTCATAGGCCACGCGGCTGTAATAACGCCTCGCCTTGGGCCGGAACGTGAGTCCGACCTGGTAATCCATCAACGTGTCATCACCCCCGGTAAGTGTCTGAGGGTCCGCACTTTGCTGAACCGCACTGTCCTCGCTGTAGGTGCCGTTGGCATACACCACCTGAGCGTCCGCGGAGAGGCTTTCCGTGACCGAATAAACGCCCCGGAGCAGAAGCCGGGAATATTCCTTGGAGGAATAAAACACCCGGTCCGAAGGCTCCAGCGAATAATCGGCTTGCGCCGTGACGGCCAAATTGATCGAAACACGGTACTGGGCCAGCAGCTGGAAGAACGGCAACCCTTCGTCGTCCGTCACCGCATCCGCATAGTCAAGCAACTTGTAGCCCGCCGCGACGGTGCCTTTCAGATCGTCGCTGAACTCCCGGGTCAACCCGGCCCCGAGCAGGTATCCCAGATAATCGCCACGGTCGGAATCCTGATAGGACGGTGCATCAAAACCCACAAAAACAAAGGTCGAATTCACGGGGTCCAGCTTGTAGCGGAGGGCCGCATTCGCCAATACCCGATCCTCGTCCGCCTGATCGGCAAACGTGTTGTCGATATACCGCTTTATCATATACGTGCCGTCCAGATCCAGTTGCACCCGATCGCTCAGGCCGTGAACCATCCAGCCCTTGGCTTCATTCAGCCAGTAGCTGGCATCCTCGCGAACCGCCACGCCGCCGGCCGTGACGTTCGGATCGTCCGTCATCTCAAAACGATCCGACACACCCACCTTCGTCCGGTACGAGATCGCATGCTCCACGCTGGCTTCGGCGTTGTGGTAGAGCTCGGTGGAGTTCTGGTCATCGCGGGGATTGTCCCTCCACAGCAGGGTGGGCCTGTACATCAGGAAGGCCTTCGTGAGCTGGTCGTCCACGTTCAACCGGGCCCCCGGCGACACGCTCAGGGTCGTCAACGATTCCCTGTCGGACTTTACCGCATCACGGTTATCGTCAAAGCGCAGACCGCCTTCAACGGAGTAAACCATCGTCCTCGGCGTGTCCTCAATGCCTTGGGCGCCGGCAAAACCGGCCGACACGGCAACCAGAGCCGACAACATGCAAATCCATGACGCTCGGTTCATCCTCGCTCCTCGGGTATAATTAATACAACCAATGCGTTTCGTTGGTAAAAGTATCAGCCATTCCCCTGAAAGTGTCAATAGCTTAACACCGTTTGTCCCTTGAATGCGGATTGACTCCCGAATCCTGCGCGCCTACACTTTCACAGCCATTAGTCTGTTCTAAATCTAGGAGACCCCGTGCCCACACCCATGCTCGATTTCAGGAAAATGAGAAACCTTCAGCCGGCTTCGCTTCTCTGGCCCCTTTACCGGCCTTCCAAGGCGCCGTTCCGTTTCACGGCCCGCACGCCCTCCGAAGCCCGCCGCTGGCGCGCCAAAACCCGCGCCGCCCTCGCGAAAATCGTCGGATTTACCGATCTTCCCGCCGCCGCCGCCGCCCCCGCTCCCCGCCGGCTGGAACGGGTCGACAAGGGCGATTACATCCGCGAAAAAATCCTGATCCGCACCTCCCCCCGCTCGCTGATGCCCGTCTATATCCTGATTCCCAAGAACCGCTCCGCCGCCACGCCCGCCGTCATCGCCTTCAACGGCCACGGCTATGGCGTCAAGGACATCGTCGGGCTCTGGGAAACGGGCGAGGAGCGCAACACCCCGGAAGGCTATCACAAGGACTTCGCCGTCGCCCTCTGCCGGCGCGGGTTCGTCGTCGCCGCCCCGGAGATCTCCTGCTTCGGCGAGCGGCAGTCCGATTTCCGCTGGCTTTTCAAGGGCCTGGGCTCCGGCCCCTCCTCCACCTGCACCCATACGTCCTTCCTCGCCTCCCATCTCGGCGGCACCGCCCTCGGGCTACGCATCCACGACGCCCGCAAGCTGATCGACTACCTCCAGACCCGGCGCGAGGTGAAAGCCGACGCCATCGGCGCCATGGGCATCTCCGGCGGCGGAATGCACACCTTCTTCTCCACCTGCCTGGACGAGCGCATCCGGGCCTGCGTGGTCAGCGGCTACTTCTGCACCTTCCGCGACAGCATCCTGGCCATGAACCACTGCCCCTGCAACTTTGTCCCCGGCCTCGGGCAGTTCGGCGAAATGAGCGACCTCGCCGGCCTCATCGCTCCCCGCCCCATGCTCGTGGAGGCCGGCACGCGCGATTCCATCTTCCCGCTGCCGGCCGTCAAGAAAAGCCTGGCCGCCGCCCGCCGGGTTTACGCCCTCTCCGGCTCGCCCGCCAACTCCGTCCAGGCCGACCTCTTCGAGGGCCGCCACTCCATCAGCGGACGGGTGGCCTACGATTTCCTGGCCGACCGGCTCGGCCTGGAAGCCCCCTCTAAATGAATACGCGCGAACGCTTCCTGGCCGCCATGAACTTCCAGCCCTTCGACCGGCTGCCCCTGATCGAATGGGCCGGCTGGTGGGGCGACACCACGCAGCGCTGGAGCCGCGAGGGAATGCCCTTGGATTCCAAGGACTTCTACGCCATTCACGATCATTTCGGGCTGGATCGCCACATGCAGGACTGGATCCGCGGCTTCAAGCCCGGCTGTCCGGCCCCCGATGGCGCTCGCGGCATCGGAATCGTGAAAAACCGCGATCACTATGAGCGGGTCATCCGGCCCCAGCTTTTCCCCCGGCCGGCCATCGACCGGCGGAAATGGGAGGAGCGAGCCGCGCTCCAGGCCGAAGGCAAGGCCGTCCTCTGGTTCACCGTCGACGGCTTTTACTGGTTCCCCCGCCGCCTCCTCGGCACCGAGCCCCATCTCTTCGCCTTTTATGACGACCCCGAGCTGATCACCCGGATCAACGAAGACCTGACCGAATGGATCCGGGACGTGTTCGCGGAAATCTTCTCCATCTGCACGCCCGATTTCATGACCTTCGCCGAGGACATGAGCTACAACAACGGCTCGCTGCTCTCCAAGGAGCTGTTCGATGCCTTCCTGGCGCCCTACTACCGGCAGCTCTGCCCGATCCTCCGGAAAAAAGGCACGCTCATCGTTGTCGACTCCGACGGGGACATCACCGCGCCCGCCCGCTGGTTCGAAGAGGTCGGCGTCCAGGGCATCCTGCCGCTCGAACGGCAGGCCGGCGTCGATATCAACCGGCTCCGGGCGGACCACCCGGCCATGCGGTTCATCGGTCACTACGACAAGATGGTGATGAACAAGGGCGAGGCGGCCATGCGGAAGGAGTTCGAACGCCTTCTACCCGCGGCGGCCCGGGGCGGGTTCCTCATCTCCTGCGATCACCAGACGCCGCCCGGCGTTTCCTACGAGGACTACAAACTCTACACCTGCCTCTTTCGGGAATATGCCGAAGAAGCGGGGCGGCTCTCCCGGCAGCTCCTCGCACCGAAAGCCTGACCCGCTCAGGGCTTGGCCG
>CAXNFL010000130.1:0-6168 GCA_964201555.1 Kiritimatiellia bacterium | reverse complement strand
ACGCATTTGAGGCCGGTGGCGCCGAAATCAAGCCCCACGACGTCATGGGGGGTGCGATCCAGTTTCTTGATAAGATTTTGAAAGACTGCCCGCATAGTTGATCTTATATCAAATGGTTTTCCGCTTACGCAATGGTTATTCCTAACAGTAAGGTGTAAAGCAAGGAGTGTGCCACGTACATTTTAGCTGTCATCGATCAAAAAAGACTCCCTCATTCTTGCTCATATTCTACAATATGAGATTTTTTTATTGGAATCAGCTGCAAAAAGGAAGGTGAACAATGGGGAAAGGGCTTCTTTACATTTTAGGAGACGGATGGGCATGGTTCATGCTTAACTTAATTCAAAAGAGGGAGTTTTGCGCCTTATGACAACAAAACGAGAGCGTTCGGGGTTTACGCTGGTCGAAGCCGTGATCGCCTTCGCGGTCTGTGCATTGATCCTGGCCGGCGCCTATCCGCTGCTGACGTCCACGACGCGCAAGCTCTATCAGGCGCGCGATCATTACGCCGCCACGACGATCTGCCTGGCGCAGATTGAGCGGGCGCGGGATATTCCCTACGAGCAGCTTGGGTCGGCCCTGGGGCGGGACAACCAGGTTCGGGTGAATGAGATGGGCGCCAATGACTCGCAGGGGCGGTTTCGGAGAACGACCAGCGTTCGGGTGGATTATCCGGATTCGGGGCTGACCTCTGTTTCCGTGACGACCGATATCATGAACCGGAAGACCGGCGCGTTCACAAACGAACTCGAGACCATGTCCTACCTGTTCACCGCTTATCTGAAACCCGTGGGGGAATAAATGAGGTCCTGGCTCCACAACCGACAGGCGCACACCATCGTGGAGATTATGGTGGCCATGGCGCTGCTCACCGCCGTCATGGGGATGGGCATGAGCGGCTGGCTGTATATCGTCCGGGGGGAGATGCGCAACTCGACCCAGGCGGAGCTCGACATGGATGTGCGCACCACCATCGAGCAGCTTCGTTCGCGGCTACGGCTTTCGTCTCTGGGAAAAATTGTATTCTACCGCCCCGCGGGAGCCGAAAACTTTACGGCTATCAGCTTCCCCCTGGCCGTGGACAGCGACGGAGACGGCCTGATCGAGATGGAGGGCGGGACCAACATCATCTGGGACAAGACGGTGGTGTATCACGTCTGGAACCGCTCCCCCGAGCAATTGCGGTGCACGACGTTCTTTCCCCGCAACAATAGCCTGACGGAGGCCCAGGTTCGCCAGCAGCTGGCGGATGTGGTGACCACCGGAAACGGAAGCGGAACGATCGACGGGTCGAACGCGACAACCCAGGTGGTCTTTGCCAACCTGTTCGACTGGAAGCTCTGGCCCAAGGGGTCGAAGTTCGACGCGTACAGCTCGTCCCTGAAGCGCGAGCTGGTCACATTCGGCTCCGTCGTGGTGACCCCGGGCGTCCATACCCTGTCGTTCCGGACATCGGGGAAGAATCCGTCCAGTTCGGGCTACAAGGTCGGATTGGATTACCTGCGCGCGTCCCCCAGCGGCTCGGACCGCGAGGCCGAATGGCAGTCCGTCCTGGCTATCCCGTCCAGCGTTAGCCCGCTCCGCCAGTATATGACCGAGGGTTCCTGGAGTGATAACTACCAGATGCTTTTCCCGGCAACCACGACTAACCAGCAGCTCCATTTTTCCATTGAGAATGACCGATGGGAGGAAACGACGTTTCACACACCCGGGAGCCTGTTGGACGGCGTTTCGCTCACGAAAGGCACGTTCGGCCTCTCGTTGGAGGAAAATGCGATTGCGATGGATGGGAACGACTACACCTGGCTTGCGGAGTCGCAGGCGCCCAACACCAATGCCAGCTATGTTTCCGACAGTGATTATGATAAATGCGCCGTGCGGGTGTTGATGAAAGGAGCCAACATTATCGATGGCGGGTTTATTTCTGCGAATGGACAATATCCCTATATCGCGTTGGTTTCGCCCTCACAATATGGCTATCCCTATAAACGAACACGGATACGCGCCCTCTCCCTGGGCCTGGTTGATGACAGCGACGGGTACTCCACCGCCATGAATCTTCGGACCAACACGATCCGCCGCATGACTTACTATTCGGATACGTTTGATTCATGGCAGTGGGCGTGGCCGGAGACGATCAGTCCTTACTATCAGATATCACGAACCAACACCTATGCCGTGACGTTTTACGTGGACGCCTTGGGCGCCACCAATAACGGGGCCATCGCCTTCCGGCAGGATCCGGCCAATAAGACGCATTGTTATGTGCTCCGGAATGCCGCCATTGCGGACGTTTACGAGGGGCGGTGGAGCGACAAAACCAACCTCACCACCTCCAGTCGGATTCCTGTCGTATTCGGAATGTATACGTTCTATCCGTCCAATGCGGTTTTTACGTCAGGCATTTTCGATACGACCAAGGATGACCCCGTTTTCAAGGATATTCTCTGGAACGAGTCTTTGGGGGTGACCGGATCAGGGTATACGGACACGCCCGGAAGCACGGCCCTGCGCATGCAGGTGAGGTCCGACGACGACCCGTATATGGCCAACGCGGCCGCCTGGAGCAACGTGTCCGTGGTGGGTTCATCGGGGAGCAGCCTGGACTTGGTGGGAAATGGGCGTTTTGTCCAGTTCCGTACGACCTTCCTTTCCGATACGTGGAATGCGCCCAAGCTGAGAAATGTCAAAATCCGATGGAACGGCGACAACAAAATGGTGGACGTGTCCGCCATGGTGACGCGCGGCCCCGATTATGGGGAGTTTGAAGTTCTGTTGGACGGGACCAACTTGTACAAAGGCGTTCGCATCGACCTTTCGATTTTCAAGGATATCACAGGGTTTGGAGGGAAGCAGACCCGCATGACCTCCGCCATGATGGCCGAGGTCGAACCGCGAAATTCAGAAAAGTAAGGAGCGCATCATGAACACCAGTCCTCGAAATCGAACGGCAAAGGGCTCGGCCCTCATTGTATCCTTCGCCATCATCCTCCTGGTGAGCCTGGTCTGCTCGGCCATGTATGGCTACAGCAGCCAGCAGGTCTTCGCGTCCGGGAAGACGCGGGATTACCTCAAGGCCAAGGTGATCGCCGAGGCGGGGGCCAACCAGGCCTACAATAAGGTGAAGTATAACTTCAATGCGGTCAACGACGCCACCCAGTTCGTGGAGACGGCATTCGGCGGGGGAACCTATGATGTGACGATGATTCCGGTCGGGAGCAACAAGGCCCACATGGTGTCCGAAGGACGGTGCGGCGCGTCCAAGGCGACCGTCAGCGCGGATCTCTTGAACCAGGAGCATCAGCAGGTCGCCTGGGTGACGGATACCTTGAAAGTAGATCTGTCGGCGTTCACCAATTATGCGGTGTTGGCCGGCGGCATGATTGACTGGGGGGGCGGGGGCACGCTCAGCAATGGCGGTCTGGTCAAGGCCAATAACCGGCTCGAGATGGTGGGCGGCGGAGAAATGAAAGGGTCCAACCTGGTGGTGAAGTCGAGCCAGCAGATCTATATTCAAGGAAGCTCCGTCATACGGGGGGACGCTTACGCGCCGTCTTTCGACGGGAAAATTGCGAACATCACGGGAACGCGGTATACCCAGCAGGTGCCGGTGACGATCATTCCCGCGATTGATTTGGCGCCCTTTTATCAGAAGGCCTTGACGAACGGGCAGGTGCGGACGGGCGATGTGTTGGTGAACAGCGACCTGACGCCCGCCGGCGGGATCCTGTGGGTAAACGGAAGCTTGAGGGTCAGCAATGGAAAGCTGACGGGCTGCTTCGTCGTCACGGGCGACATCACGTTGTCTACCTCGCGCACGATGACCTCCACGAACGGCTATCCCTTATTGATCAGCAGGGATGGAAACATCAAAATCACCAGCACGCCCACGCTGTCCGGCTTGGTGTACGCCCGGGGCGGCTCCGTGGATTGGGTCGGCGGCGGCTTGCTGAATGGCAGCCTTGTGGCGGCCGGAAACATCAGCAAGGGCGGCGGCTCGGATCTGGTGGTTGCCATGAGCGGCCTCCCTCCGTCGATTCCGAATGTTCCGATCGGGAATACCAATTCGACCGATTATGTGATCATCTCGGCCTGGCAGCAGTAGCCGCCCGCCTCCGGTTATTCCCGGTTGATCTTTTCGCCGGGCTTCAGGACGACCGAGTCCAGGATCCGGAACTCGGCGGGCGCGAGCTCGATCGGGTCCACGTCGCCGAACTGGTGCAGGACGCAGCGGCGCGGATTCCGGAAGTCGATGTTCTGCAGGCAGATCTTGCCCGCATCCGGGAAATACGAGTAGACGATGTGCTCGCAGTCGTCGTCGGGGTTGACGTGGTCCGGCCCGGTGATCCAGACATGGCCCCGCGAGATCTTGGCGATGTAGCCGTACAGAAGCCCCATCAGCCCCTTGGATTCGATCGTGCTTCCGGGCCCGTCGTCGGGGTTAAGCGCCCCGGGATACGCCCAGGAGTTGATGAAGAAGACTTCGCCCTTGCCGGATTTGCAGCGCAGGATGAAGGGGCGGAACTCCTCGTCGTCCGCCGCCAGCACCTCGACGGTGGAGGGATCGGCGATTTCGAGCCGGCCCAGCTCGGCGCCCATGATGCCATACCGGCGGGGCACTTTCAGCCCCAGCGCGTTGGGCGTCCGCTCGGGCCCGGTGGCCCAGTAGAAGCGGTCGCCCCGGCCGGTGACCTTCAGCCCGCACAGCTCCGTGAAGTCGCCCCCGTTGACCAGCTCGTCCAGCCGGTAGTCGTGGTAGTTGCGGGTCATGTTGGTGGACAGGTGCGGAATGGCCAGGCACAGCCGGCCGCCGGCCTTGACGTAATCGACCAGCACGCGATACTGTTTTTGGGAACAGGTGTTCCAGCCGGAGAAGATCAGCGCCTTGTAGTTGGCCTTGAGGAAGTCCGCCTCCAGCTGGTCGGCCGCGAAGCTGACGATATCCACCATGCCGTGCGGGGAGCCCGAGAGGTAGTGGTTCTTGCTGGGCGCCAGGACGGGCGGCCGGGGATAGAAGACCGACTTGATGATCTCCCAGCCCTGCTCGGGGGCGCCCTGGAACCAGCCGGGGCATTCCTGCGCCACCTTGAAGGCTCCGGCAATGGCGTAGTTGACCCCGAACTCGCCGGAGCCCAGGTCGTAGTTGCCCTTGGCGAGGGCCATCGGCGACTCGGGCTGCCCGGCCGGAGCCGGGTTCGCCTTGACGAAGTCATAGAAGTCGGAAATTTCCTTGCGGTACTTGGCGGCGGTGGGGGACCGGTAATCGATGTTGCAGAACAGCTTGCGCGCCTCGTCGAGATGCGCGTCGACGTATTCCTTGCCCGTGTAGCGGATGCCCGGCGGATTCCCCTCGACCCGGGGCATGGTGTGCATGGGCGAGTCGGGGCAGAGGGAGGACTGAAGCGCCCAGTTGCCGCTCTCGTTGATGATCAGTTTTGCGCCGCTCAGGTATTTGAGGTAAAGGGAGGCCTTGAAGAGCGGAAACTTGAGCGGGTTGGCCTGCGGCAGGAAGGAGTACCATTCGTGGGCGAGGTGGGAGCCCCAGAGCGGCAGGTCATATTGCCGGTAAAGGCCCCGCGAGAGGGCGGAGGCGACCAGCAGGTGGCGGAAAGCGAAATCCTCGGGCACGGGAACTTCCGCGCCCGCCGCGATTTCGTAATCGATATGGAAGTTGCTGCTCGTGGCCATGACCCGGCCCCAACCGGCCTTGTGCCGCTCGTCCACGTGGGCGGCAATCTTGGCCATCAGCCCGTCGGCCATGTCCTTGAGGGTCACATCCTTCAGCGTTTTCCCGGCCGGAAGATCCTGGTCATAGATGCCGAAGGTGTAGCGCTCGCCGAAGTCGTAGCCGAGGTATTGCTCGCCCAGATTCTTCAACCGGGCCGAAATCTCGGGCTCGGCGTTGGAGTACAGGAAGGTGATGTACAGGCCCTGGGCCTTGGCGGATTCGGCCAGTTCCATCATGAGCTCGTTATTCTGCCAGATCTGGGCGGTGTTGCCCTGGTTGGCCTCGACGATCAGGTTGACGGATTCCTTGGCCGAGGGATAATCCGGCGACCAGTAGGTGAACGCTTTTCCGGATCCGACGAGACGCGCGTTGTGGTCGTAAATCCCGGATCCCAGAAACAGGCCGCAGGCGGGCATTTTAACTTTTTCGGTGGGCATGGC
>CAXNFL010000129.1:0-6171 GCA_964201555.1 Kiritimatiellia bacterium | reverse complement strand
CGTGATTGGTTCGGATTCCTTTTAACTGCGAAACACGCGAAAGCCCCGAAACCATCTGCTACCGATTTCGTGTGTTTCGTGGTTCCCTCTTCTCTTCCCTAGTCCACAGGACTGGTTTTACGGCGCCATTTCACTGGGATTCGGGCTTTTTATGATCAGGAACGAGGCGTTCGCGGTGGAGGCATTTTTGATGCTCATAAGCGTTTTGAAGGCGATAGGAAGGAGCGTTCCCTTGGCGGCGAGGGTATCCTTGCCCTCCCGGGTTACAAGTATCTCACCTTCCACAATCAGCAGGTGGACATTGGAGTTGGCGTTGTGTTCCGGGACTTGCTGGCCGGGCTTGAGCGCGACTTGCATGACAAGAAGGTGCTTCTCGTCGACGAGCTTCCGCTTGCCCATTTGACCGTCGGTGTACGGTATGTCGGCCAGGACGTTCTTATCAGGCTCGCCTCCCATGACGTTCAGCCCGATCATCAACACCGCGCACACCGCCGTAAATAATGTCTTCATGTTTCGTGTTTCCTTTCTTTCCAAACGCACCGGTCAACCAGAACCGCACCCGAGGCGAAGGTCGACAGCCCCGTCCTCTTCCAGTCAAACGGATCTTCTGCCCGTAACGGGATGGAAGTTTCGCGGCCGATTGCCTTCTTTTCCGTAGCAGGAATCCTCTTCAATCCTGTTAATCCTGTCAAGAAAACCCTCTCTCCGCGTGCTCCGCGCCTCCGCGTGCTTATCATCAAAGATCAACCAAGTAACCATGGATCTTACTGTGAGTGGCTTCGTCGATCCCCAAAATAGGCTGGTTTGGATTCATTTCATCTGGAACTCAAGAAGTCAGGAATATTGAATCGTTCCCTCTATTCCTGATTTCCTGATTTCAAATAAAACCTCTTTTCAGGACACATTTCTTTGCACCCGAAATCCTCTTCAATCCTGTTAATCCTGTCAAGAAAACCCTCTCTCCGCGTGCTCCGCGCCTCCGCGTGATTGGTTGGGATTCCTTTTAACTACGAAACACGCGAAAGCCTCTGATCCGGATTTCGTGTGCTCCGTGTGTTTCGTGGTTCCATCCCGATGTTCTCCGTGCCTCAGAGTCTCTGTGTGAGGAGATCCATCCGACTCTTCAACGGTGATAGTACCAGAGTCGATACCAAACCGACATGCCTGCAAGGGCTCCCTTCGCGGCGTCGCGCACCTGTGCATCGGAATCATTTAGCAGCTTCTTGATCTTCGCTTTTACCTCGGGGTGGTCGTTCGCGTAGGCGTACCAAGGCCATGCCAGCGCGCTTGCCCGCACCGCGGGATCGGGATCATCCAAGCCCGTGACGATGTTGGGAAACCCATTGTGGTAGCCGCGGTAGTTTAGGATAAAGACGCTTGTGCTGCGAATGACGGGGTCCGCGTGATCGAGAAAGGGCAGCAGTTCCTTTGAAATCTCTTCGTTGCGCTCATCCTTGCGCCCAACCGCATTCATCACCTCGCGAAGATTAACGCCACTCTCCGTGTGAAGCATGCCGCGCAACAGGTCGATGGCCTTGGGGCTGCTGTTGTCCCGCAGGAGTGAAATGTACGCCCGCTTGCCTGCCGGCTCCTCTGCCAGGGGGGGCAGGAGCTCAAGGCATTCGGGTTTGTTGAGGGTTGCCAGGGCGAGAAAAGCCGGATATGACGACATTCCCGGGGGATCCGCCACAATCTTTACCAGTCGTTGCACCTTGGCCGTATCGTTGGTCAATGCCTCGACATCTAAAAACTGCCGCACCGCAACCAGCGTTTCAGGAAGATAACTCGTCCGTCCAGCCGTGAAGATGTAACTGCCCGCGTTCTTCTTGAGAAACAAAGCCCACTTCTCTCCGATGTCCCTTAAATTGATCGGATTTCGATTAAGATTGCGCGGACGGCCCTATGGCGGCGTCGCATCAGCCTGCCGGGACGCGACGCTTCGTCTGCTGCCCGACTCCGCCCTCCAACGCCTCGCGCGACCTGTGTTCTCTTATCCGTAAAATCCGTGTAATCCGTGGTAGGAACGATTCTCTTCGTGTCTTCGTGTGAGGCGCTCTTTCCGCGGCACACAGTGCCGCGCTACACGTTTCACGAAATCCATGCCACAACCCATTATCGATGCCGATACCGACACCGATAAAATTCCTAAACCAGAACTCATGAAGTCAGGAATTAAAGATCAACTCCCTCTCTTCCTGTTTTCCCGATTTCCAGATAAATCGTCTTTTCCGTGTATTCAGCGTGTTCCGTGGTTAATCACGATCAAACCTGCGCATGCGGCCGACGCGGAGGTCGGCCCTCCAATGCATGGGACAATAGTTTGGCCGCATCCCTCATGAGGCCGGGGTGTAACCCGGCCCTCCCGTGTGTAATCCGTGGTAGGATTTCTCTCCGTGTCTTCGTGTCTTCGTGTGAGGTTTCCGATTCCCACCCCGCCCCTACCCCATTTCTTCCAAATGCGCCTCGATCACGGCCAGGCCTTCTTCCCACGATTTGAGGGCCTTGATATCGCCGGTCAACTGGTAAAAGCGGGGATCCACCTCGCCGCCCGCCGGAGCCTGCCGCTGGAACTCGGTCTTGCGCGCCTTCAAATGAAGGGTCCAGAGCCGCAGGATCAGCGCCTTCACGGCCTCCTCCCGCGAAAACTCCATCTTTCCCGCCTTGGACGGCGCCATCTGCACCGACGTCGCCCACGCCATGATCGCTTCATGGCGGTCGATTTTCGCCGACAGCAAGTCCAGCCAGTCGCCGCCGGTCTTCTTCGCCTCCACCATGGCCGCCCGCATCAGGCGGCTCCAGTCGTGCCCGAACAGCACCGGCGGCGCATACGCCTCAGCCAGCGGAACCAGCTCGGGATCGGCCGCCAGGTGCTCCAGCAGCAGCGCCTCCTCCGGCGGGGGCGGCTTGACCGCCTCCAGGGCCGGGGCGGCCGGAGCCGGCTCGCTGGGGCGCGACGCCCGGGCCCGCTCGCTGGCGTCAAAGACGTCATAATCCCGCTGCACGGCCTGCGGGTTCACCGCCAGCCGCTGGGCCAGCCGCTGCAGCAGCGACTCCCGCTCGGCCATGGCGGGCATGCGCTTGATCAGCTCGAAGGCCGCCAGCTCCACCCGGCGCAGGCCGGAGGGCGTGCGGACATCTTCGCGGGTGCTGTGGATCTCCACAAAGAAATCGAGCACCTGCCGGGCCTCGGTCAGCACCTGCTGGAAGCCCTCCTTGCCCTTCTCCTTGATCAGCAGGTCGGGGTCCTTGCCCTCCGGCAGCCGGGCCACGCGCACGTCCAGCCCCGCCTCGGTGAAGAGGAGTCCCGTCTTGAGCGCGGCATTCTGGCCGGCCGTGTCGGGATCGAACACCAGGATGATCTTGTCGGCAAACCGGCGGATGATGCGCGCGTGGTTGTCGGTGAAGGCGGTGCCCTGCGAGGCCACGGCGTTGGTGAAGCCGGCGGAGTGGCAGCGGATCACGTCGATCTGCCCCTCGCACACCACGGCGGTGCGCGACTCCACAATGGCGGGCCTGGCCTTGTTCAGGGCGAACAGCAGGTTGCTCTTCCGGAAGATGGGCGTCTCGGGGCTGTTCACATACTTCGCGGCCTTCGGATCCGCCACCAGGATCCGGCCGCTGAAGGCCACCACCCGCCCCTGCTCGTCACAAATGGGGAACATCACGCGGTTGCGGAACCGGTCATAGTACCGCACGGCGGCGCCGGGCTTGGGCTCGGCCTGGGCCACCAGGCCGGCGGCCGAGAGCTGCTCCACCGGATACTGCTTGCTCCGCGCCCAGTTCACGACGAAGTCCCAGCTCTCGGGCGCGAACCCGATCTGGAAATCCTTGATGACGCCCTCGCCCAGCTGCCGGCCGGCCAGGTAGCGGCGCGCCGGCTCGGCCAGGGCATCCTCGAGTAGAAGGCGGTGATACTCCTTGGCCAGCTCCGCGTGAATCGTGTAGAGGCGCTCGCGCTCGGCGCGCTCGGCGGCCCCCGCCCCGCCCTCCTCGAACTCCAGCGAGATGTTCGCCTTCTGGGCCAGCTGCCGGACCGCGCCCATGAAATCCAGCCCCTCGCGCTTCATCAGGAAGGCGAACACATCGCCGCCGGCCCCGCAGCCGAAGCAGTGG
Source organism: Kiritimatiellia bacterium (assembly GCA_964201555.1). Taxonomy (GTDB): domain Bacteria; phylum Verrucomicrobiota; class Kiritimatiellia; order CAIKKV01; family CAIKKV01; genus CAIKKV01. The sequence continues at coordinate 2,058 of CAXNFL010000129.1, read as the reverse complement.
AAAATCTGGCGGGCGGGATTGACCTGGAACGAGGGCGTCTTTTCCTGGTGAAAGGGGCACAGGCCCTTGAAGGCCGAGCCGGACTTGGTCAACCGGACGGCGCCGCCGATCACATCGACAATATCATTGCGGCTCCGGATCTCGTCCAGAATCCGCTTGGAAAGCACGGGCATGGCGGCGGTCTCTCAGTCAGGGGTTGGCAGCCAGCCAGGCGCTGGTCTCGGGCGCATAGGCCCCCTTGGGGGCCAGCTGCAGGTAATGGCCGTACCAGTTGCGGACTTGCGTCCTGCGGGAGGGGGTTTCGCGATAGTAGCGGCCGAGCTCATAATAGGCGTCGGCGTAGGACGGGGCGGTCTTCAGGATTTCCGTCAGGTGCTCCACCCCCTTGATTCCCAGCTGCTGCCGGAAATAGACGCGGGCCAGCATGCACCGGGCATCGGGCCAGTTGGGGCGCCGGGCCAGGGCCGTCTGGAAAAGCTGCCGGGCATGCTCGAAATCCCCGCGGTTCCAGTAAATCAGCCCCAGGTTGAAGTAGCCCTCGGGCACCGAGTCGTCCAGCTCGACGACCCGCTTGAAATCGAACAGGGCGCGATCCCAGTCGCGCTTCTGGTAATACTGCGACCCGCGCGCCAGCGCCGCCAGCGCCTCGGTGCGATTGCGCACCTCCGGCTTATGGAAAACCAGTTCGCCGCCGGCCAGGGCTTCGGGCGGCGGAGTCGAGGGGCTCGTCGCATCCAGCCGGCGACTCGCGAGGGCATTGATGCGCAGCCGGGCCTGGGGGGCGCGGACATCGTCGGCGAACGCATGCAGAAAGGCCCGGTAGGCGTTGGCGGCCCGCTCCGCCTGCCCCGGCTTCCCGTCGTACAGCCGGGCCAGGCCCCAGAGTGGCTCGGGCGAGGCGGGCGCGGCTTCGGCGGCCTCCTGCAGCCGGACGGCGGCCTCATCGTAATCCTGGCGGCTGATGGCGGCCTGGGCCTGCTTCATCAGTGTGTCCGGCCGGATCTCGCTTCGCGGGGAGGCGCGGCCCGGCTTCGCGGACGGCGGCAGCCCCATGGTCTCCAGGGCCTTGCGCGCCTGCTCGGCCTTGTCGCCATCCGGCGCCACCTCCAGGTAGCGGGTGAACTGGTGGCGGGCATCCTCGGGCTGATGCAGCGCATCGCGCGAGAGGACGGCCATATTGTAAAGGGCGGGCGGATAGCGCGGGCTCATCCGCAGCGCCTGCGCCAGCTGGATGCGGGAGGCGGCGGAATTGCCGCGCATGGCCGAGGCCACTCCCATGTCATTCAGGATGCGCGGGGAATCCGGCATGCGCCGGAACGCTTCGTTCAGCCGCTTGGCCACCTCCAGCCACTCGCCGCGGTCGGCCAGGATCAGGGCGGCATATTCCAGGGGCATCGGGTTGGAGGCGTCGAGCTGCGCGGCGGCAAGGAAATGCGGCAGGGCATCCCCCGGTTTATCCGCTTTCCAGAAGGCGACCCCGCACCAGAGCTGGGCGGCGGCATGCTTCGGCTCCAGGCGGCAGGCCTTCTCGAGCGAGCGGGCGGCGGCGCGATAATGGCCGCCTTCGCAATCCTGCATGCCTTTTTCGAAAAGCACGTCCGGATCGCCTGAGCCGCAGCCCGCGGCCAGGACGGCAAGCACCAGAACGGGAGCCCATTGGAGCGTACGGTGGATCGTCATGCTCACCCTTCCCGGGAATGGCGCATGTAATAGGACAGGAAGTTGCGGATCACGTCCGCCTTGGAGACGTCCTGCACGGCCACCGATTGCGTGGCGCCAGTGCCGAAGGTTCCCTCCATGGCCACGTAACGAACGCCGCGTCGCTCGCGGAAGCGCACCGAAGGATAAGGCACCGTGCGGTCGGAAAAGGTCCGGGCCTGGAGGGAATAGGTGATCTCCTCCTCCCCCTGGTTGGTAACCTTGACCGAAGTGGACGTGGGCGACTCGCGGATGGCCACCACACGGTCATGCTTCTCAAGCTCGCCCTTCAACTCCTGGAAGGCCGGCAGCGCCACGTCGCGCAGAAAGGATTCAAGCTCGAGCCGGCGCTCTTCCTTC
>CAXNFL010000128.1:0-6202 GCA_964201555.1 Kiritimatiellia bacterium | reverse complement strand
CGGTGCGCAAGGACCGTTGACGCGGACGAATACGCCCGCTCTCAACGGGCTTTTCAGCGGACTTATTGCGATGTGTGCTTTGACTCCGTTTTCCTCAAGCGCCGCAACTGGGAAACGCAGGTGGAGCTGAACAAGACCGTGCAGGCCGCGGACGGAACGGTTGTGCAGTCGGACGGCGAGCGGCTGATTGCCGAGGAGTTGACCGCGCTCGGGCTTGCCTATCGGTACGACAACCGGTTCCGCATCATCAAGGGTTACGCCATCCGTCCTGATTTTTATCTTCCCGAGTTCGATCTCTACATCGAATACTGGGGCATGGAAGATAATCTCGACTACCAGATCGGCATGCTGGAAAAGAAGAAGCTTTACCAGCAGGCGGGGAAACGGCTGGTTTCGCTGTACGGCCGCGAAAAGCACCGGCTACGGGAGGCGCTTCGTGAAAAGCTGGCGCCCCACGTCCGGCTTCCGCCGCCGGGACCAGTCCCTTGATTGAGACGCAGCGGCCCCCCGTTCTACGGTCCCACTTCGCGCTTGCCTATCGGGTGTTCTTTCCCGATAATCCCGCCTATCGTAACCCAAAGGAGTCGGTATGCAGATCAAGGGAAAAGCGTGGCTGAGTCTGGCGTTGGTCGCCCTGGTGGGGATCGGGTGCGGGAAGTCAAAAACGGCGGGCGAGTCCATGCCCGCGGTCGACCGTTATTTTTCCGAAGCGAGCCAGAAAGCGGATTCCGGCGATCTTGCGGGCGCCCTGGCGCTGCTGGACAAGGGGATCACTCAGGTGTCGGATCCCGCCGATAAGGGCCGGCTCTTCGGCCTGGAGCTGAACCTGCTGCTCACGCGGAACCAGCTGGCCGACGCCCAGGCGCGCTACCTGAAGGCCGCCGCCACGCCCGCGGATGTTTCCCTGGCCGTTCAGGCCACGGGCCTTATCGAAGGGTATCTCGCCCAGCAGCCCGAGGGGCATTCCAACGTGCTGGCCTGGTGCGACCGGCTGGACCAGGCCGGGCTTCCCGAGGCGCTCCAGGCGCCGGTTCTCCAGAATCGCCTTTCGGCCCTGTGGGCGCTGGGGCAGTTCGACCAGGCCCTCGCCCTGATCGAGACCCGCGGCTGGGCGATGCCGGATGCGGTGGCCGGCGGCCTGTTCAGCCGGTTTATCCAGTCGTCGCTGGCCGCCGGGCAGTTTGACCAGGCCGCGCAGGCCCTGGCCTTCCTGGAGGAAAAGGGGGACAAGCGGGCCGGCCTGGCGGCGCTGGCCGCCGAGGGCCGCATCGACCTGGCGGTGGCCCGGGGCGATTTCGCGGGCGCCGGCGACCTGCTGTTCGAGCGGGGCTCCCTTTTTGACGACGGCGCCTCGGCCGGCTTCCTGGACAAGATCGCCCGCGGCGCGATGGCCGCCGGCAAGGCCGACGTGAGCGATGCGGTGGTCGAGAAGGCGCTGTCAGCCTTCGCCAACCGCCCCGGAACCCGCTCCCGCGCCCTGCGCTGGTGGCTGGTGCGCGCCCGCGATGCGGGCGATTTGGGCATGGGCCTCGACCGCCTGGAGAAGCTGGACGCCCTGGGCGTTCCGCCCTCGCAGCTGGCCGGCGGCGTGAACATCCTCTCGCAGCTGGTGCTGCCCTCGAACACGCCTCCCGCCGCCGCGGCCCGGATGATGGACTTCGCGGGGCGGCTGAAGACGCGCGTCACCGAGGAGGGGGACGTCTCCCTCCTGGCCGGCATCCAGCTCGACGCCGGGTTCCGGCTTGAGGATTACGCCGGGCTGGTGAAGGTCCTGGAAGCCGGCGTGCCCGGGCATGACGCCGCCTGGCACCAGACCATGATCAACAAGGTCAAGGCCCATCTCGACCTCAAGGAGGGCCGCATCGACGAGGCCGTGGCGAAGTTCCGCCTGTTCATGGCCTCGATCGCGGCTCAGGAGGACCAGGGCCACCGCGATCCCATCACGGATGAGCGGGTGACAAAGGACATGATCCTGGGGTATAATGCTAGCCGGATCGGAGACATCTACGACAAGGCGGGGCGCGCGGCAGACGCCGCGAAGGCCTATGCCGAGGCGAAGGCCGACTACGAGAAGGCGCTCAAGGGCTTTGCCGCGGGTGACCCCGAAATCAAGACGATCAACGAGATCCTGTCCGGGCTCGGCAAGCGGGCGGGCGGATAAACCGCGGCGTGGCCGTCGGGAGGTTGCCATGTGGGATTATACGGACATCGTGCTGGAGCATTTTCGCAACCCCCGCAACGTGGGGACCATTCCCGATGCGGACGGCGTGGGCGAGGTGGGGTCGCTGGCCTGCGGCGACGCGCTGAAGCTCACCTTCAAGCTGGGGCCCGACGGCCGCATCGTCGACGCCAAGTTCCAGACGTTCGGCTGCGCGAGCGCCATCGCCTCCTCCTCGGCCCTGACCGAGATGATCAAGGGCAAGACCCTGGACGAGGCCGCCACGGTCTCGAACCAGGAGATCGCCGAGTTCCTGGGCGGCCTGCCCGAGCAGAAGATGCACTGCTCCGTCATGGGCCGGGAAGCGCTTGAGGCGGCCATCGACAACTACCGGACCGGGGGCACCGCCAAGCGCATCCTCCAGGGGAAGGTCATTTGTACCTGTTTTGGAGTCACCGAGGAGGAGATCCGCCGCGTCATCAAGGAGAACGGCCTCTCGACGGTGGACCAGGTGACCAACTACACCAAGGCCGGCGGCGGCTGCGGCAAGTGCAAGATCGACATCGCCAACATCCTCGACGAGATGCGCCAGGCCCAGCCCGCGGCCCCGGCCGGCGAGGCCAGGCCCGCCCGCCTCACGATGCTGCAGAAGATCAAGCTGATCCAGGAGACCCTGGACCGCGAGATCCGCCCGAAGCTGAAGCAGGACGGCGGCGACGTGGAGCTGCTGGACGTGGAGGGCAACACCGTGTATGTGGCGCTGCGCGGCATGTGCGCGAACTGCCAGATGTCGCGCGTGACGCTGCGGGACGTGGTGGAGAAGCCCCTTCGCGAGTTCGTCTCGCCCGAGCTGGTGGTGAGGGAGGGGACGCCGTGAAGACCATCTACCTGGACAACAACGCCACGACCCGGCCGGACCCGGAGGTGCTGGAGGCGATGCTGCCGTTCCTCACCGATCACTGGGGCAACCCCTCCAGCATGCACACCTTCGGGGGCAACGTCCGCCGCCCGGTCGAGCAGGCCCGCGAGCAGGTGGCCGCCCTCCTGGGGGCGGATCCCGCGGAGATCGTCTTCACCAGCGGCGGCACGGAAAGCGACAACACCGCGCTTCGCGGCGCGGTGGAAGCCGCCTCCAGCCGGCCGCTCCTGATCACGACCCGCGTGGAGCATCCCGCCGTGCTGGAGCCGTGCCGGCTGCTGCGCGACCAGGGCTACGGCCTCGCCGAGATCGGGGTCGACAGCGAGGGCCGCCTGAACCTGGACGAGCTGCGCGAGGAGCTGGAGCGCGGGCCGTCCGTCGTCTCCCTGATGTGGGCCAACAACGAAACCGGCGTCATTTTCCCCGTCGCCAAGGTGGCGGCGCTCGTCAAGGCCGCCGGCGGCCTGGTGCACACCGACGCCGTCCAGGCCGTGGGCAAGGTGCCGATCGACCTGAAGACGGTGCCGGTGGACCTGCTCTCCCTGTCGGGCCACAAGCTGCACGCGCCGAAAGGCGTGGGCGCCCTCTACATCCGCCGCGGCACCCGCCTGAAGGCGCTCCTGATGGGCGGCCACCAGGAGCATAACCGCCGCTCCGGCACGGAGAACGTGCCCGGCATCGTGGCGCTCGGCAAGGCCTGCGAGCTGGCCCGGAAGCAGATGGCCGAGGATGCCCGGCGCATGGCGGCGCTGCGGGACCGGCTGGAAGCCGGCCTGCTGGCCACCTGCCCGGACAGCCGCGTGAACGGCGACCGCGTGAACCGGATGCCCAACACCACCAACATCAGCTTCGAGTACATCGAGGGGGAGTCCATCCTGTACCACCTGAGCGACCTGGGCGTGGCCGCCTCGTCGGGGTCGGCCTGCTCCTCCGGCTCCCTGGAGCCCTCGCACGTGCTGCGCGCCATGGGCATTCCCTTTACCGCCGTGCACGGCTCGATCCGCTTCAGCCTGAGCCGGTTCACGACCGCGGACGAGGTGGCGTTTGTGCTGAAGGAGCTTCCCGGCATTGTGGCCAAGCTCCGGGTCATGTCGCCCTTTGTGAAAAAATGAACCCCTCCGCTCCAGCCGAGACATCGGGGCCGCGCGTGCTGGCCATCAAGCTCAGCTCGCTGGGCGACCTGTTCCACGCGCTGCCCGCCGTGCGGCGGCTCCGGGCCATTCCGGGCGCCCGGGTGGACTGGGTGACCCAGCCCGAATACGCCGCGCTGGTGGCGTGCTTCGGGGTGGCCGACCGGGTGATCAGCTTTCCCCGGCGCGGCACGGTGCGCCATTTCCCCGCGTTCCTCAAATCGCTCCGGCAGGAATCCTACGACTGGACCGTGGACTTCCAGGGGCTGCTCAAGAGCGCGCTGATCGGCCGGCTGGCCCGGGCCCGGGAGCGGATCGGCCCCTCCTTTTACCGCGAGGGCGCCTCGCTGTTTTACTCCCGCGTGGCGGGCGTGCGCAACAAGAACCGGCATGCGGTGGAGGAGAACCTGGAAATCGCCGATGCCCTTGGCGCGCCGGCCGCCCCGGGAAAGCCCGCCTTCCGCTTTCCGGCGTTCACGCCCACGGAGCCCGGCCCCCGGGTGGCGGTGATTCCGCTCTCCCGCTGGGAGTCGAAGAACTGGCCGGCCGCCCATTTTGTCGAGGTCCTGAAGCGGCTCCAGGCGGAGCGCGGGGTGGCCGTCTATTTCCTCGGGGGGATGATGGACCGCTACCTGTGCGAGGGCATGGCCGCCCAGCTGGCGGGGCCCGCCTTCAACCTGGCGGGGGAGATCTCCCTGGCGCAGATGGGCGGCATCCTGAAAACCATGAACCTCGTGCTGGCCAACGACACGGGCCCCATGCACATGGCGGCCGCTCTGGATGTTCCTGTTTTATCTATTTTCGGGCCGACCGACGAGACGCGGACGGGCCCCTACGGGGCGGGCCACCGGGTGCTGGCGGCCCCGGGGTTCGACTGCCGGCCCTGCCTGAGCCGGCATTGCCTCCGCGCCGCGACGGCTTCCTGCATGGAAGCCGTGACGCCGGAGCGGGCCGCCGAGGAAGCCTTCCGCCTGCTGGGCGGATCCCGGCCGCGGGGCGGCTAGGCGCCCGGGGTGTTGCTTTCGGGTACAGCCGGCTCCAGCTCGGGGTCCACCACGGTCCAGCGCCACGCCCGCCAGGCTTTGACCAGCCGGGCGTCCACCGGGTTGCGGGCCGTGAGGCGGACATAGTCGAGCCAGTCCTCGGAGGCGCGGCACTCGTGGTCGAGGCAGGTCTCGCGCTGCCAGAACGCGCCTTCCCGCCCCAGCACCCGGTTCGCCATGCGCCCCGTGTAGCTTTCGAACAGGCCCAGGTCGCTGGTGAGCAGCGCGTTGCGGCCCTTTGTGTTTTGCAAAACCAGGTGCAGGTGGCTGGGCATGATGCAGCCGGCCCAGATCCGCCAGCCGCGCTCGCGCAGCCAGTCGAAGCTGTCGAACAGGCCCTGGGCGACGGCCGGGGTGGAGAGGTCTCGCGGGCCCGTGGCGGCGGCGTTGAGCGTGGCGTCGATGCGCTGGAAGGCGGGGAGCCACGCGGCCGGCTCCGCGGCGCCCGGGGCGGGGGCGGCGGCTTCGCCGCGGGCGAGCGCCAGGTCGGCGCGGGCGGAGGCGGGTACGCTGCCCGTGCGGCAGAGGGTGACGAAATACGGCCGTTCGGCGGCCTGCTGGGGGGTCAAGGGCATGGGGGTATCATCGCGTGTTCCGCTTCAGGGCCGCAAGACAATTGTAAAGCGTGTCGCCGAAACGCCGAATCCACATCACGCAACGCACACGACACGGTCAATGCGGGCCCCTGATAAAGATACGGTTGCCTTTCAGCAAATGCTTGTGCAAGGGGCTGCCGATTGGTATGGTGTCAAGGGTTTTACGCCGTTTATGGGGGAGATGCGATATGGGCCCATTTCAGCGATTCGGACTCGTGGCGGCCATGGTGGCTCTTGCCGCCTTCCCCGCCTGCCGCCGGAACGCCGCGGCCGTGGTGGACGGGCAGGAGCGGCGCAATCCCGCCATCCAGGCCGCCTGGGCGGCCTCGGAGACGGGGGGCGTGGCCTGCGCCGAG
>CAXNFL010000127.1:0-6269 GCA_964201555.1 Kiritimatiellia bacterium | reverse complement strand
CTGGCGGGCGCCGCGCTGATGGTGGCGCCGGTCACCCTTCGCAACCGGCTGGCCGGGGGGCGCTGGGTGCTGGTTTCGACGAACAGCGGCATCAATTTCTATATAGGGAATAACGCGCACATGCCGGTGACCGTGGCCACCCGGCCCGGGCTGGACTGGGATCGGCTGATTCAAATGCCCTATTTGAAGGGGGCGCAGGGGGCCGCCGAAGCGGATCGCTATTTCTGGCGCGAAGCCGGGGGCTTTATCGCCCGCACCCCGGGATTGTTCCTGAAAAACCTGGGGGTCAAGGCCCGCCAGTTTTTTGCCGCCCGGGAGATTCCCCGCAATCTTGACCTGTACACCATGCGGGCGCATTCGCGGGTTCTCAAGGGGCTGACCGGGCGCTGGGAGTGGTTCGCCTTTCCGTTCGGGCTGGTGGGGCCGCTGGCGCTGGTGGGGATGGCGCTGGGCTGGCGGCAGGGATGGGCTCAGCGCGTGGCGATCGGGTTCATCCTCCTCTATGCCCTGTCGGTGATCCTGTTTTTCCCGACGGCCCGCTACCGGGCCCCGCTTTGGCCGCTGTTCCTGATTCAGGCGGGCGCCGGCGGGCTGTGGCTGATCCGGCAGGCCCGCGTGCCGGGGGCCGGATGGTGGATGGCGGTGGGCGGGCTCGGTGTGGCCGCCTTGCTGGTGAACGCCCCGGTGGGAGCGCCCACGGACGGCATCCGGTTTGACGCCGAACTGGAGAACGCGGTCGGCACGGCCTGCCAGCTGCGGGGCGTTCCGGAGGCGGCGCTGCGGCATTACCGCAAGGCGCGCGAGCTGGACCCCGAGCTGGCGGATGCCGCCTATAACATGGGCGTCCTGCTGGTTGACATGAAGCGCCGCGACGAGGCGATGAGCGCGTACCGGGACGCCCTGCGGATCCGGCCCGACCACGACAAGGCCCGGGTCAACCTGGCGATCGCGCTTTACCGGAACGGGTCGCTGGGCGAGGCGGCCGACATGCTGGAGATGGCGACACTCCTGAATCCCCGGAATCCGAAGGCCTGGCACAACCGGGCCATGGTTCTGGAGGCCATGGGGCGGCACGCCGAAGCCATGACCTGCTGGGATGAGGCGGCGCGGCTGGATCCGGCCTACGAGCCGGTCCGGGCTCGGATGAGGCGGACGGGCCGTCCCGCGCGCCCTGCCGGCGCGTGAAAAAGAGCGCCCCCCTGTTTTTCCTGTTGATTTACCGGTAGGCGTAAACCTATACTGCGAATGCTACACCTCATTAGGATTGATTCGACCGAAAAGGAGCTTCGATGAAGAGAATGGCTCGTTGGTTGGCTCCCGTGGCAATGATAGGATTTTCCCTGTTGGTGGCGGACCGGGCCTCGGCCCAGGTGGCAGCCGCTCCGGTTGCACTGGAAAAAACAGTCCTGATCAAGAATGTGTTCGGACTCGAAGCGAACGCCCGGCTTCGGACGCCCGTTTACCAGGCGAGCGGCGGCGGCAAGATTGTCCGCTCCACGGGGAATGTCGCCCGCGAATGGATCCAGGTCGTTGGGGAGTACTACCTGCTTCCGGATTCGAAAAACCGCTGGTTGAACCAGGTTTCCTTCCAGTTTTTCGTGCTGACCGCCATCGATAATCGCGAGACCAAGGGCAAGGATTACACGATCTTTCGCGGGCAGGTCGCTTATGCGGATGTGGATCGCGCCCGGCGGGATGCCCATTGGGCCACTCTTTACCTGCGGCCGGCAGCCACGCTGCGGTATGGCGATCCGATCGCCGTGGCCGTGGAGGTCAGCGTGGATGGCCGTGTCGTGGATACCAAGAGCGACTCCGACCGCAAGTACGCCGAGATGCTGAGCCGCGAAAAAGAGTGGTGGAAGAATCCCAAGCTGGCGGTCAAGGACGGGTACCTGCTCAAGGCCACGGATACGCCCTTCAGCTTCATTAACGTGGATGATTTTGAGGAAATCGCTCAATAAAGAACCGCCATGTTTAAATCCGACCGTATCCTCACCCTCAATATCGGGGCCAGCCAAATCGTGCTGGCCGAGTTCCGCATGCTCAAGTCCGGCGGCCTGGAGTTGATGACCTACGCCACCGGGAAGCTGGGGGTGGCGCCGGAGGAAGAGACCGAGGTCTCCGCCTATATCGTCTCCACGCTCCGGGACCTGATGCGGGAGAAGAAGATCAAGCCCGGGCCGACCCTGATCTCCATTTCGAGCCAGATTGTCTTCTCCACCTATGTCAAGCTGCCGCTCGTGCAGCAGGACAAGGTGGCGCAGATCGTGCGCTACGAGGCCCAGCAGAACATTCCGGCCATCGAAGAGGTGGTGTGGGATTACCAGCTGGTCTCGGGCGGCGAGGGCGACATGAACGCCATGATCGTGGCCGCCAAGATCGACCTGGTGAAGAAGCTGACCGACTGCGTCGAGGCGGCCGGGCTCATTCCCGAGATCGTGGACGTCTCCAACATGGCGCTCTATAACGCCATGCGCTTCAACTACGGGGAGCTCGAGGGCTGTTCGATGATCCTCGACATGGGCGCCCGCAGCACGAGCGTCATTTTCTCCGAGGGGCGCAAGATCTTCAGCCGCACCGTTCCGATCGCGGGCAACGCCATCACCAAGGAGCTCATGAAGGAGTTCGGCATCTCGTTCGAGGATGCCGAGGCTCTCAAGCTGGAGCATGCCTTCGTGGGATTCGGAAGCAGTTACGACGAGAGCGAGAAGGGGACGCGCGAGCGCGTGGCCAAGGTCGTGCGCAATGTCATGACCCGCCTGCATGCGGAAATCAGCCGCACGATCAATTTTTATCGCAGCCAGCAGGGCGGCACCCAGCCGCAGCGGCTTTTCCTGGCCGGCGGCAGCAGCGTGATCGGCCACCTGGACACCTTCCTGCGCGACAAGCTGAAAATCGATGTGGACTTCCTGAATCCGTTCTCCAACGTGACGGTCAACGAAAGCATCGATTCCGAGCAGGTGGCCCGGGACATCATGATCATGGGCGAAGTGGTGGGCGTGGCGCTGCGCCGCGTGCGGACCTGTCCGGTGGAAATCGACCTGATGCCGCCCGATATCGTGGCGCACAAGAAGTTCATGAGCCGCCTGCCGTTTTTCGCCGCCACCGGCCTCAGCCTGGTCCTGGCGCTGCTCATGTGGTGGGCGTTCTTCCACCGGCAGGCCATCATGATGCGCAACCGGGTGGTCCTGGTGGATTCGATGGTCAGCGAGCTGCAGGGCACCGAGGGGCGGCTGGAGTCGCTGAAGAAGCAGCAGGCCGCCCTGTTCAGCCAGGCGGGCGTTCTGACGGACCAGGTCAAAGTCCGCACGGCCTGGCATGAAGCCCTGGACGATATGCATGCCAAGGTGCTGGACGGGATGTGGCTGACGGACATCCAGGTGGCGGAGCAGCCCGGCGGGGCCGACAAGCCCAACCGGCGCTTCCTGCGCATCCATGGCCAGGGATTTGACGACAAGGTTTCGCAGACCAAGATCAGCCAGTTCGCGGCGACGCTCAGGGAGTGCCGTCATTTTACGGACAGGCATATGGTGACCCTGATCAAGCCGGTCGATGGGACGGACTTCATGACGGAGTTCGTCATTGAAGCGGATGTCAGGGATTTGTAGGCGGAACTGGAGCGGAAGGATACACCGTGACGGGGTCGCAAAAAAAAGTCGGATTGAGCGTTTTCTGGGGTGGATTGCTGCTCCTGGCGGCGGGTTCCGCCTTTCTGGTCTATCTGGCCATTAAGGAATACCGGGCCGAGCGGGACCGGCTGACGTCCGTGAAGAGCAGCCTGGAAGCGCTGTATAAAATGGCGCCCTTTCCCTCCTCGCGCAACGTGGACCTGGAAACCCAGAACATGGGCACCTTGCGGACGGCCCTGGGAGATCTGCAGACCGCCCTCGCCAAGCGCCAGGTGGAGCCCACGGAGCTGAAGCAGCCCACGGTCTTCATGGAATCGTTCTGGCAGGCGCAGCGGGATCTGGTGAATCATGCCAAGACGCTGGGAATCGGCCTTCCCGCCGGCTTCGGGTTCGGGCTGGACGCCTATCTCAAGGGGGCGCCGCCCAAGCCCGACCATGTGCCCCGGCTGATGCAGCAGCTGACCATCATCAAGAGCCTCACCGATCTGCTGTTCGCGGCCAAGGTCAGCGCCATTGACGCGATCGGCCGCGAGGATTTCGAGGGAGACGGCGGCGTCTCCGCGGCTGAGCCGGCCGCCCCGGAGGCTGGGGGAGGGCGCCGCGGCAGGCGCGGGACGGAGGCCGTGAGCGGAGTCGATCCCGGCGCCAATGTGATGATGAGAAACCCCAACGCCGGGCTGCTGACACCCGGCGAGCTGTTTTCGAAGATGCGGTTTGTCCTGGTGTTCAAAGCCAAGGAAAACAATGTGGTGCAGGTGCTGAACGCGCTGGCCGCGAATGACATGTTCATCGTCGTCCGTGACATGTCCTGGATGGTTCCGCGCGACCAGGTGACCATCCGCAAGCAGGTCTTTGGCGAGGCGGCGGCGGGAAAAGACGCGCCTCCCAGCCAGGCCAAGGAATCCCGCATTGTGTCGGGCCGGGAAGCCACCCTCGCCATCCGGCTGGATTTGGATGTGTACCGGTTCACAAGGAAGGCGGAATAGGTGAAACTCACCCTGGAATCCATCGGTGAAGCGCTCCGGTCCTATTATGACCGGCTCATTGCATTTCTGGCCATTCTGGCCCTCCTGGCCTCCCTCGTGGTGCTGTTGATGCGCATTGGGAATATCAAAACCGACGAGCAGCGGTTCCAGTCATGGAAACAGGGGCTGACGCCCTCTTTTGCGAACGCCACCAATGTGACGCTTGATTTGTTTGTCCAGGGGCACAACAGCCTGACGAATCCCTTCCAGATCGGCGCGTGGAGCCGGAATCTGTCGGTTCCCGAGCTCCGCGTCTCCTGCATCGATTGCGGCCGCCCGATTCCGTATGATGCCACGGAGTGCGGTCGTTGCGGGGCCAAGCAGATGGCCGTCTCGGTGTCGAAGGACAAGGACGAGGACGGCATGGACGACGAGTGGGAGATCGCGCGTGGCCTGAATCCGCTGGACACCGATGACGCCAAGGCCGATCCGGACAAGGACGGCTTTGCGAATCTGGAGGAGTTCCGGTTCAAGACGGACCCGAACAGCCCCGCGAGCCACCCGCCCCTGATCGCCAAGCTGCGGCTGAAAGACATCAAGGCGATGCCGTTTGACCTGAAGTTCATGGCGGTCAACAAGATCACATCCGGCTTCCTGTTCCAGATCAACAGCACCAAGAGCGGCAAGACGGGCTGGTTCAAAATGGCCGACGAGGTGGAGGGGTACGCCATCCAGGAGTATAGGCCGATCCACGTCAAGGTTCCCTTCGGAAAGGGGAACATGACCCACGACGAGGACCGGTCCACCCTGACGTTGAAGTCCAAAACCTCGGACCGGATCATTTCGCTGCGCAAAGGCGAAGAGGTGCCGATCAACGATTACGAAGTCCGCCTTGTCCTTGAAATCGACAATACGGAAATCCTGGCCAAACATGGCTCCGATTTCACGCTTCGCGGCACCGTTTACACGGTTAAAGAGATTGACAACAAGGACTCTCGTGTATTAATAGTTGAAAAGGATTCAGGGAAAGAAACATGGATCGGCCGGCAGGCAGAGACGGGTGCTCCCCCCCAGTAAATAGAGGGCGGGAACTTATTCTGTTTGCAGGCTTCCGAGGGAGATACGCTCAATGAGGTCTAGTGTCATCAAAACGTGGCTGTTTTCTGCTCTGATCCTGGGAGCAGGAGTACGTTGTTGGGGTGAGGGCGCGGCCCTTTTGGACCCCGTTAAAATACCGCTGCTGGCCCAGGCCGAGGTTCAGCCCGATGCGGCAGCGGTTCCCGCCGCCGTTGCGCCGGCTGAAGTGGCTCCTGCAGCCCCTGCCGAAGCGGCCCCCGTTGCCGCTCCCGCGGCGGAAGGCGCCATCCTCGAAAATGTTGTGGTTCCTCCGGCTGCCGCTCCGGCTGCTCCGGCGGAGTTGATCGAAGAGCCTGTCGCCGCTCCGGTAGCCCCGGCCGCGCCCGCTCCTGCTGCCGAGGTTGCTCCTGCCGCCGAGGTTGCTCCTGCGGCTCCGGCCGCGACGGAGGTCGCTCCTGCCGCCCCCGCGGCTGCGGTTGAGGCTGCTCCTGCCGTGGAGGCGCCGGCTGCCGTCGTTGCTCCCGCTCCCGCCAACAACACCGAGGCTGCCGCGGCGATGGCCCAGCAGGCGCTTGTGCGGAAACAGGAAATGGAAATC
>CAXNFL010000126.1:0-6297 GCA_964201555.1 Kiritimatiellia bacterium | reverse complement strand
CATCGCCCGCCACCCGCGGCGTGGCCGTCAGGAGCACGAAAAAGGGCGTGTAGAAAAATGCCAGGAATCCATAGAGCAGGGCGATGGGCGGCATGCTCATGAGGCTTTGCGCCACGTCGCGATCGCCGATCAGCGAGCCGATCATCTGGCGGAAGCGGGCCGATTTCCAGAGGGCGTCGGCCAGCGCGCCGGGGGAGTTTGTTCCCAGCTGGAGGAGGTCGGCGAGCTGAACCTCGAGCTTCTGGATCATCGAGACGAAGGCGTTGGCGGAGAGAAGCGCGGCGGCCAGGTAGAGGAGCAGCACCACGGCGGCCCGGCGGCTGCGCACGGCATCGGCCAGCTCGAAGCGGGTCAGGATGGCGAGATGCTGGAGAAAGCGTTTCATGGCCGGAACGGATTGGGCCGGCCCCCGCCGAGCCGGGCCCGCGATTCTCCGGGCTTGGGCAGTTTGTCCGCGACCTTGATGAGCGGCTTCACGACATTCGGATCCACATAGGTCACGAGGTCGAAGGAGCCGCCAGCATCGTTCCGCCACGTGGCCGGCAATTTGCGGTCCATTTCGTCATAGGTCAGGACCATGGACTGGGTCAGGTCGTTCATCAGCCTCACGCCGGTCTCGGGCGTGAACTCCTCGCCGCTTTCGAGCTTTTCGGCCGTCTTTATGAAATAGTCCTTCATCCGGACGTTCATCGCCGTCATGAGCACGTCGAAATTGCCCATATCCTGGGGGGTAAAACCGGTTTTTGAGGCGAAGGTGTTCCGCGCCACTTCGGTGCGCATTTTCCAGGCTTCCGCGGCGGAGTCCAGGCGGGCCTGGAAGGCGGCGGAGCGTTCGGCGGGAGACGGCTCGCGCCAGGTGTTGGTGGAGCCGGCTTCCGTGACCAGGCCGGTGGCTCCGGCCAGGAGCTGGGTTTCGCCGGATCCGCGCTCATTTGTGGAGGCGGGCAGGGGATCGCCGCGGCGCGGCGTGTCCAGGGGGAGCATGTTCAGGAAGCTGGCCAGCTGCCGCTCCTGCGGCGGCGGCGTGCGCTCCGCCTGTTTTCGTGTATCCAGCTCCCGGTGAAGGCGGCGGAGCTCCCCCCGCGGTTGCAGGCCGCCGATCACGAGGCCCGCCAGGAAGATCAGGGGGATCAGGATCCAATTCTTCATGCGGCCGGTTCCGCGCGCTTGACCTCGAGGATTTCCACCGTCTCCAGGGGGACATCCTGGAATCCGCCCTTGGTGCCGGTGCGGACCTTGCGGATGGCTTCCACGGTTTCGATGCCGGACACCACTTCGCCGAAGACGCAGTAGCCGAAGCCCTGGGCGTCGGGCGTCTTGAAATCGAGGAAGGCGTTGTCGGCGACATTGATGAAGAACTGGGCCGTGGCGCTGTCGACCACGTTCGTGCGGGCCATGGCCAGGGTGCCGCGGCTGTTTTTCAGCCCGTTTTTCGCCTCGTTGCGGATGGGGGCGTGGTTGCCCTTCTGCTTCATGTCCTTGCCGAAGCCGCCGCCCTGGATCATGAAGCCGTCGATGACGCGGTGGAAGACGGTCCCGTCATAGAAGCCCTCGTCCACGTAGCGCAGGAAATTGGCCACGGTGACGGGAGCCTTGTCGCCGAACAGGCGGATGGTCAGATCGCCTTTATTGGTCTTCATGATAACGATGGTCGGGGCGGTCGGTTCGCTCATGGCAGGGCTCCGTAGGGGGACAGGTTATGGGACGTAACAGGGGGAAATCATGCCACAGGCCAAAGGCTTCGTCGAATAAAATTGAAGCGACCGGTCCCCGGCCATGAGGACGGGGTTCCACGCTCGGGAAGAGAGGAGCCGCTTGATTGTCAATTATATTGACGAACTTCTTAAATAAGGCAATATACAGACAGGTCTGTGCTCCTTAAGCGTCAAGCGAAAAGGAACTTCGATTATGGCGAAGATCAAACAGGATCGTCGGAAAAATGAAGGGGAATCGCCGCAAGGGCGCCCGTTCCCGATCATAGGGATAGGCGCTTCAGCCGGGGGCCTGGAGGCGATCGAACTGTTTTTGAGACATGTGCCGAAAGACAGCGGCATGGCCTTTGTGATCGTCCAGCATCTGGACCCGACCCGCAAGGGCATTCTGCCCGAACTGCTCCAGCATATCACGCCCATGGTCGTTGTGCTGGTCAAGGATCGCACCCGCGTCGAGCCCAACTGTGTTTATGTGATCCCTCCCAACAAGGACATGTCCATCCTGCACGGGATCCTTCACCTGCTGGAACCGGCGACGCCCCGGGGGCTGCGGCTTCCGATCGACTTTTTCCTCCGCTCCCTGGCCGATGACCGGAAGGAGCGGAGCGTGGGGGTCATCCTTTCGGGAATGGGATCCGATGGCACGCTTGGCATCAAGGGCATCAAGGAGAAGGGCGGCATCGTCTTTGTACAGGATCCGGTGTCGGCCAAGTTTGACGCCATGCCCCGCAGCGCCCTGGATACCGGGCTGGTCGATGTCGTGGCCCCCGTGGAGGAGCTGCCGGCGAAAATCACGGCGGTCCTCAAGCAGGCCCCCCTGCGGCCCCGGTCGGGGTTGGCGTTGGAGCGAAGGGCCCAGAGTGGCATCGAGAAAATATTCATCCTGCTGCGGGCGGCGACCGGGCATGACTTTTCCCTGTACAAGAACAGCACCGTGTACCGCCGGATCGAGCGCCGAATGGGCATTCACCAGCTTGTCCGGATTGTCGACTACGTCCGCTTTCTGCAGGAGAATCCCCAGGAGGTGGATTTGCTATTCAAGGAGCTCCTGATCGGGGTGACCAGTTTTTTCCGGGATCCGGCGGCCTGGGACCAGCTGGAAGACGAAGTCATTCCGGCGCTTCTGGGGGCGCGTCGAATCGCCAAGGTGCTGCGCGCGTGGGCGCCCGGTTGCTCAACGGGCGAAGAAGCGTATTCGCTGGCCATGGTGTTCAAGGAGGCGATGGGGAAAGTGAAGTCGCCCGTGGCGTGTTCGCTCCAGATCTTCGCCACCGATCTGGACCAGGAGGCGATCGACAAGGCCCGTCAGGGTTTTTTCCCGGTCAATATCGCCGCGGATGTGTCTCCGGAACGGCTTCGCCGGTTTTTCATCAAAGAGGAGTCCGGCTACCGGGTGGCCAAGGAGATCCGCGAGATGGTGATCTTCGCCTCCCAGAATCTGGTCATGGACCCGCCCTTCACCAAGCTGGATATCCTGGTCTGCCGGAACCTGCTGATTTACCTGACCTCGGATTTGCAGAAAAAGCTCATTCCCCTTTTCCACTACAGCCTTAACCCCGGCGGCTTCCTCTTCCTGGGCAGCGCGGAGTCGGTGGGCACCTTCACGTCCCTGTTCGCGCCCCTGAAAGGCAAGTCGCGGCTGTATCGGCGCATGGAGGCCGGCTTGCGGGTGGAGCCCCTGGAGTTTCCCCCGTCCTTCAATCCGGTCCATCAGGAATGGGTCGAGCGACCCAAGGTTTCCAAAGCGCCTCCCAACCTCCAGGCACAGGCGGAGCAATTGCTTTTGCAGCGGTATGCCCCGGCGTTCGTACTGGTCAACGACAAGGGGGACATCCTGTTCATCAGCGGGCGGACGGGCAAGTACCTCGAGCCCGCAGCCGGCAAGGCCAATTGGAATGTGTTTGCCATGGCCCGGCAGGGGCTTCGCCATGAGTTAAGCAGCGCCTTTGAGAAGATCTCGCGTAAACGGGGCTCGCTCACCCTCTCCGGACTGAGGGTGGAGCACAACGGCGGGATGCAGGCGGTGGATGTCACGCTGCAGGCCATCGACGAGCCCGACGCCTTGCGGGGGATGGTGATGATCGTCTTTTCGGATGTTGCCAAGCCCGTTGACATCCCCTTGCGGGGCAAGCAGAAGGGCCTTTCCGGCAACGGCCGCCTGGCCGAGGTTCGCAAGGAGCTCCAGCAGGCGCGCGAGGAACTCCAGGTGCTGCGGGACGAGATGCAGACCTCCCAGGAAGAGCTCAAGAGCACAAACGAGGAGTTTCAATCGGCGAACGAGGAGCTCCAGTCGACCAACGAGGAGCTGACGACGTCCAAGGAGGAGCTGCAGTCCATGAACGAGGAGCTGCAGACGGTCAACCATGAGCAGCAGGCCCGGATGGAGGAGCTGTCGCAGACCAACAGCGACATGAAGAACCTGCTGAACAGCACGGACATCGCCACGGTGTTCCTGGACAATGAGCTTCGTTTGCGGCGCTTCACCACCTCGGCCGTGAAGATCATCAACCTGATTCCCTCCGACGTGGGCCGCCCGATCACGGACATCACCACCAGCCTGCAGTATCCCGAGCTGCCGCAGGACGCGCGGGAGGTGCTGCGAACGCTGATTCCCGTGGAGAAGCAGGCCGTGGCGGGCGACGGGCGCTGGTTCTCGGCGCGCATCATGCCCTACCGCACGCTGGAGAACAGGATCGATGGCGTGACAATCACGTTTGCAAATATAACAGTTTCCAAGACGCTCGAGGCCTCGCTGAGGAAAACCTCAACGCTGATGAAAAGCATGCTGGAGTGCATCAGCGATGTGTTCATTGCGCTGGATGGCAACCTGGTGATCAAGAGTATCAATCCCGCGGCTGAACGCGTGCTGAACTGCAAGAGCGGCGTTGCGATCGGCCGGTTTCTTGGAGACATCCTGCCCGAGGCGAAAGAGCCTCTTTTCGAGGAGAAATGCCGTCAGGTCCTGAAGGGGCAAGCCTGTTTAGTGTTTGAGGCAGAGCTCAAAACCATTTCTCGCCCGGGCGTATTCACGGTCCGGATCTGTCCTCACGAGGAGGGCCTTTCGGTTATCCTGAAAGGCCCGGCGGATCGCGGGGAGGCTCCGGCCTCAAGGGGGGGAGCATGAAAAAGACCAAGCTTTCGCCACTCTGTTCCGATGCGTTGCGGCAACGGGCCGAGGCGCGCCTGGGGAAAGAAAAACCAAAGGGAGAGGGACCGCGCGAGGAGAAGGATTACGCGCGGCTGGTCCATGAGCTGCAGGTGCACAAGGTCGAGCTTGAGCTTCAGAACGAGGAGCTCAAGCGGTCCCGGGAAGAGGTGGAGGCGGGCCTCGAGCGGTTCACGGACCTCTACGATTTCGCGCCCGTCGGGTATTTCACCCTGGCCCGCGATGGAACCATCCGCCAGACGAACATCACCGGAGCGCGCATTCTGGGGGACGAGCGGTCGCGGGTCATCGGCCGCCTGTTCGAGAAGTTTGTTTCCCTGGAGGATCGATCCGTCTACCGCCTGTTCCTGCAGAAGGCCTTCGGAGAGCGCCGGGAAAACTGCGAGATCACGCTGATCAAGGAAGGGGGCGAGTTGTTCGAGACGCGGATCGAGGCCATGGGCTCCCGGGATGGGCAGGAGTGCCGCGCCGTGGTGATGGATATCGGCGAACGCCGCGCGGAGGAGGCGCAGGTGGCCCGGCGCAGCCGGCGCTTCCAGGTCCTGTCCTCCGCCTTGCGGGAGATCAACTCGACCTCGGATATCACGCTCAGCCTGCGCCGGCTGGTGGCTTCCGCCATGGAGGTGACGGATGCCGTTTCGGGGACGGCCGGCCTGGTGATCGACGGGAAGATGGCTTTCACGGAATACAACGAGGCGGGGTGCACCTATCCCGTCGATTTCCGGTTCAGCCCGGGTCAGGATGTTCCGGGGCGGGTGATGCTGACGTGCGAGCCGTATGTGAGCGCCGATGCCGAGCGCGACACGCAGGTTGCCCCGGAGATCTGGAAATCGTTGAATATCCGGACCGTGGCGGATGTGCCGATCCTCTCCCGGGACGGGCGCGTGATCGGATGCCTGGAAGTCCATAACAAGCGCCGCGGCGCGTTCGACGAAGACGATCTGGATATGCTGAAAGGGCTGGCCGTCGGCGCCGCCATCGCTCTGGAAGATGTCCACCACCTTCAGGATCAGAAGCAGGCGGAGGCGCGGCTGCGGGAGGCGCACAACCGGCTGCAGGCGACGATAGACGCGCTTCCCGATCTGCTCTTTATCGTCGATCGGGAAGGGTGCATCTACGACTATCATGCGCCGCATTCCGAGCTTCTTTACGTGCCCCCGGAGCGGTTCATCGGCCGGAAGATGGGCGACGTCCTTCCCGAGCCCGCCGCGGGAATCGTGGTCAAGGCCATTGCGGAGGCCGCGGAGAAGGGCCGCCATATCGGCGGCATCTAGTGTGCCCAGCATGGGCATGAACTAACCATCTGAAAGGAGATGGTCGAAAGGAGTGACAACAATCGTAGCGAAAGGCAAGGCAGAACCCGTGAGGGCGATGCGCAAAAGAAGCCCGTAGCCAAGACACGACCGCAGGAACACAAAC
>CAXNFL010000125.1:0-6336 GCA_964201555.1 Kiritimatiellia bacterium | reverse complement strand
CGGATGCCCAGGGCGATCTTCTTGTCCTCGGGATTGACGCTGAGCACCACGACGTCCACTTCCTGGGCGTTGGCGAGCAGGTCCGAGGCGCGGGTGACGCGCTTGGTCCAGGACATTTCGGAAACGTGCACCAGGCCCTCGACGCCGGGCTCGAGCTCGACGAACGCGCCATAGGGGGCCACGTTGACGACGCGCCCGCGCAGGCGGCTGCCCACGGGGAACTTCTTCTCGATGTCCATCCAGGGGTTCTGCGTCTTCTGCTTGAGGCCCAGGGAGACGTGGCCCTTCTCGTGATTGATGTCGAGAATGACGACTTCGATCTCCTGGCCCACCGAGACCATCTCCCGGGGATTGCTGATGCGGCCCCAGCTCATGTCGGTGATGTGCAGCAGGCCGTCCAGACCATCCAGGTCCACGAAGGCGCCGAACTCGGTGATATTCTTGACCA
Organism: Kiritimatiellia bacterium; assembly: GCA_964201555.1. GTDB lineage: Bacteria > Verrucomicrobiota > Kiritimatiellia > CAIKKV01 > CAIKKV01 > CAIKKV01. Next base: position 5,888 of record CAXNFL010000125.1, on the reverse strand, counting down.
CGCCGTGGCGCAGCTGGCCGACCATGATCTCGGCGAGCAGCTCGCGCTTCTTCTCGTTCCGGCGCTCCTCGAGGAGCTCGCGGCGGGACAGCACGATGTTGCGGCGGTCGGAGTTGATCTTGAGAATCTTGAACTCGAGCTTCTGCCCGAGGTAAATGTCGAGATCATGCACGGGCGTGAGATCGGCCTGGGAGCCGGGCAGGAATGCATCCACCCCGTCCACGTCGACGATCAGGCCGCCCTTGACGCGGCTGACCACGGCGCCGATGACGGTGCCGCCTTCCTTGCAGGTCTGCAGGACGTTGTCCCAGCGCAGCTTCTGCACAGCCTTTTCGCGGCTGAGCATGACCATGCCTTCTTCGTTCTCAATGCCTTCGAGCAAAACATCCAGCTCGTCGCCGGGCTTGATGTCGTCGGATTTCTTGAATTCAGCTGCCGGAATGATTCCCTCGGACTTGTAGCCGATGTCCACCAGGACTTCGTTCGGCCGGACCTCGAGAATTTTGCCTCGGACAATCGACCCTTCGACGAAATTCTTCATCGTTTCGTCGTACATGGCCGACAAGGTGGCCCTTTCGTCCCCGGCAGGTGTGGCAGGTTTAGCTGTTGCTGTCTTTTTCGCCATACGTTCCAATGCGCCTGTTTTACTCCGACCTGCCACCCGGCAGACCGGCTTGATCCGATCCCACGGCATCGGAAATGCCGGCGCTTCCTCACCCGAGGCCGCGCGAACATTTAATATGACCAAAACAGACCCCTTTAAACAAGCAAAAAAGATGGGTTTTTACAGGGGCGATCGCGATTGCCTTTCCCCACCCTCCCCCTGTATTCTTGGCTCATCAAGAACGGGAGTTGGAGCTCATGCACATTGCCATCATTGGAGCCGGCCATGCCGGCGTGGAAGCCGCCCTTTATGCCAGGAAAGCCGGCGCGGAGGTCACCCTCTTTTCCGCGGAGCCGGTCCTTCCGTATTTCCGCCCCCGCCTCGTATCGCTGGCCTTCGGCCATGTCGAGCTGGACGCCATCCTGATGCATCCCGCCGCCTGGTATGAAACCCAGGGCATCCGCCTCCGCCTCAACAGTCCCGTCACCGCCTTCGATCCCGCCACGCGGCGCATCACCACCGCCGACGGCGCCGGAACCTTCGATGCCGTCGTGATCGCCTCCGGCGCGAACCCCGTCAAGCCGCCCCTGCCCACCGCCCCGGCCGGCCTTCCCATCCTTTCGCTCTGGTCCGCCGCCGATGCCGCCGTCATCCGCGCCCAGGTCAAGCCCGGCCGGCGCCTGACGGTCCTGGGCGGCGGCATCCTCGGCATCGAAACCGCCCTGAACGCCCACGAGGCCGGGCTCTCCGTCACCGTGATTGAACGCATGGAGCGCCTGATGCCCCTGCAGTTCGCCCCCGAGGGCTCGGCCCTCCTGCACCGGCTTCTGACCGGGCTGGGCATCACCGTGCGCATGGGCGTCACGACGACCGGGGCCGGGCTCGATGGCGATTTCGTGGTGCTGGCCATCGGCTCCCGTCCCGACCTGGCGATTGCCTCGGCCGCGGGCCTGGCGACCAGCCGCGGCACGCGCGTCGATGAGCGGCTTCAGACCGCCGTATCCGGCGTCTTTGCCGCCGGCGACACGGCGGAATTGTCCAGCCCCTTCCGCTCCTCCGCCCGCGAGGCCGGCGCCCAGGGCCGCCAGGCAGGCGCCAACGCGGCCGCCGCCGCCGCCGGCCTTCCGCTCCAGCCTTACGTGACCACGCTCCTGCCGCTCCTCTTCAAATCCGGCCCCGTGGACCTGGCCTCGGAAGGCCTGGCCTGGGATCCGGACTGCGTGGTGAAGCGGCTCGACGAGGGCCTGGGCCCCGATCAATACCGGGCGCTCATCATCAAAAACGGCCTCCTGGCCGGCGTCCAGGCCATCGGAACCCGCAAGGAGTTCGACGGCTGGACCCAATGTATCGGCGACCCCGTTACCCCATGAAAACGCTCGGCCATCTCCTGCATGACTACCTGGGGGAGGCCTATGCGATGATGCGCCGGAGCGACTCCGGCGTGCGGCGGAAGACGGACGCCGAAGCCGTTCACACGATGCGGGTGGGCGCGCGGCGGATGCGATCGGCCCTCCGGCTATTCGACAACGCCTATCCCTCCCCGGCGCTGCGACCCCTGCAGTCCGATCTGAAATGGCTCGCCGGCGGCCTGGGCGATGTCCACGACCTGGCCTTGCACCTGGAATCACTGGCGGAGGAGTCGATCCACTCCCCCGCCCCGGCTGAGCTGGGCGCCTTCATCGCCGCCGTTGAACAGGCTTACCAGAAGAGGCGGGGCGCACTCCGGCGCATGCTGAGCTCGAAACGGTACAGGCGCTTGATGGCGACCGCCCGGGCGGCGGCCTCCGGCGGCTCAACGGGGCTGAATCCGGCTCTGGCTCTTCGGTCGCCCCGCAAGGAAGCGCCGGCGCTGCTCAAGCCGTGGATAAAGAAATGCCGGCGCCGGGCGCGCCAGCTGAAAGCCGGTTCGCCGGACCGCACCTACCACCGCTTCCGCCTCCTGGGCAAGCGGACCCGCTACGCCGTCCAGTGCCTGGGCGAGGCGGCCCCGCGGCCGCTCGCCCGGCTGGCCCGACGGCTTGAAAAAATGCAGACGCTGCTGGGCCGGAACCAGGATGAGGTGACCCGCCTGGCGGCCCTGCGCGCCTTTCTGGAAACACCGGCCGGCCGGGAGGCGGGGCCGCGCCGCGCGGCCAGCCGGCTGCTGGCCCGCCGCCTGAAACAGCACCGGAAAAGCCGGGCCCGGATCGCGAAGGCGGTCGATCACTTCGCGCGCTCCCGGATGCTGGAACGGGCCGTCAAAGCGGTGAACGAATAGAAACACCACGGATCACACCGATTAAACGGATAATCCTTCGTTACACGCTTCTTCGCCCTCTCTTTATCCGTGGGATCCGTGGTTCAATTCTTCAGGACAAAAAGCCGCAAGGGGGTGGAGGCCTGGCCGAAAAAGGGAATCTCGCCGGCAGGCTGATAGCGGGCGTGGACGATCTCCCACAACGGCTCCCGAACCGCCGGCGTCAGCTCCATGATATCCGGGGAGCGCATGGCCAGCCCGTACCCGCTGAAGGCCGCCACGGTCGCCGGGCTCGAGCCGAGAATCTCCCGCATCATCCGGTCGTTCACCACGCGCCGCGCCGCGGCCTGCTCGTCGCTGAAACCCGGAAAATAGCAGAACTGCCCCAGCTCGAAGCCGCGCGGCACCGTCATGCCGGCCTCCACGGCCAGGTAAATATCCTGCGTCAGCAGCTCGCCACCCGCGGGAGCCAGTCGCCGCACCTCCCTCGCCGCGCGCTGCAGCTTGACCAGCGGGGGCTGCTCCTTCATGCGCCACCAGATCCGGTCGCGCTGCTGGACCATCCACTCCTGGTTCAACGGCGAGGCCATCACAAACACCACGCCCGCCGCAAAGGCCGCTCCGCGCAGCACATCCAGAGCCGCTCCCGTGCGGAGCTTCCGGACCACCAGGGCCATCACCGAAGCCGCAAACAGCGGATAGACCGGCACCTGGTAATCGTCGTAGGGAAAGGCCGTGGTCAGGTGAACGGCCGTCATGGCCAGGATGCTGCCCCACAGCGCCAGGCGGACCGGATCGCGCCGCTCCGGCGCCGGCTCGCGGAACAGGCGCCCCGCCACCACCGCCGCCAGCCACAGGATCAGCGCCGGCGCGTAGGCCTGCGCCACACGGCAGAAAAAGCCGGCCTTGAAAACAAGCCCCTTGAGCACCCCGCCCGCCGAGCGGCCGGCATGATAGTCCAGCAGGCCGAACAGGAGGCCCTGCGGGTTCGCGAAGAAAAAGGGAAGGAAGATCAGCGCGCCGGCCGCCATCCCCGCGATCATGAAGGCCAGCCAGGCGCGGCCGGCCGGCCCCCGGCGGCAGGCCCACAGGCAGGCCAGCGTGACGGGCAGCGCCATGAACGCGGAGAGCCGCGTGGCGGCGGCCAGGGCCAGGAAAACCGCCGCCAGCCCGGCCCACCAGAGCCCGCGCGCCTTGCCGACCCGGGTCAGCAGCAGGAATCCCAGCACGAGGAGCAGCCCGCAGAGGGAGTAGGTCTTCACCACCGCGCTGAAATAGCTCTGGTACATGTTCAGCGCAATCAGGCAGAACGCCGCGAACACGGCGGTGTTCTTGGCGCCCGGTGTTGTTTCGGAAACAAGGCGGCCGGCCAGGGCGGCGCCGCCCAGGGCCGCGATCAGGCCGAGCAGCGCGGTCAGCACGCGGGCGCCGGCGAGGCCGAAGGGCGACCAGGCGGGCGCGAGGGCGGCGTAGGCCAGCGGCATCACGGGCCCCTGGGTAAAGGCGAAATCGCGGTAGGGCAGCTGCCCGCCGGACACCAGGCGGGCGGCATACAGGTACCAGCCTTCGTCCTGGTTGAGATCGCCCATCACCAGGTTGAAGGCGCCGATCGCGAGGGCCAGCATCAAGGCCGCCGCCCACAATGCCCGATAAACGCCTCGCGGCATAACGCCTCCTCGCTTCAGGATCCGGGGTGAGCCACGGGAACGCCCTTGGCGCAGAGCGGGCAGGCCGCCGGCTCGTAGGTCACGGGCTCGAGCTGCAGCAGGCTGAAGGTCGGCGCGGGAAACGCGGCCTTGCCGCCGCTGCGGTCGACCAGCACCGCCACCGCCGCCACCACGCCGCCCAGGCCGGTCACGATGTCGATCGTCTCCTGCACCCGGCCGCCGCGGGTCACCACGTCCTCGGCCACCACATAGCGGTCGCCGGGCTTGATCTTGAAGCCGCGGCGCAGGACCAGTTTGTCGTTCTGCTTTTCGGCGAAAATGGATTTCACGTTCAGCGCGCGCGCCACCTCGTGGCCCACGGCAATGCCGCCCATGGCCGGGGCGATGACGCCGTCAATGGCCTTCACGGCTCCCGCGGCCTGCATCTTCTCAACCAGGGAGGCGCAGAGCTTGTCGGCCAGGCGCGGGTAGCGAAGCACCATGGCGCACTGGAAATAGTGGGGACTGTGCAAGCCCGAGCGCAGCTCGAAATGGCCTTCCAGCAGGGCCTCGGAATCCTTGAAAATCGACAGCACTTCCGCAGATGTCAGCATGCTTGCTCCTCGCTTGTTTTGCGGGTACAAGATAGCGCCCGCACCGCCGGAAAGCAAGCCCTGCGTTGATGCCTTGTCCTCGCCTAAGGGGAAAGCTTGGCGGTTGAAGGCTTGGCGGGGGTTTGGCGTTTCGGCGTTTCGAATAGCGGAAACGGTAGAGGTGATTTCGAGGCTCAGCCGCCTGAAGGCGAGGCGGCGTGGACTCGTGTCCCGACGACTACAGCCTGAAGGCGGATCAGCCCGAAAGCACCCTCCCGTTGACGCCGAAACGCCGCAACCCGACGGGTCATCCCGCGAAGGGCGATCCCGCGTATGCACCGGTCACACCCTAAGGCGCGACGAGGGGCGTGATCTGGCGGGGGACGAGCACAGCCTTGGCGCTGCCCTTGATCCAGTAGCCGTCGCCCTTGACGCGCAGGCGGCGTCCCTCGAATTCCTTCAGCTGGGCGTTGTTGCCGCGGATGTAGCACACCGTCACCGGGCGGCCCCGCGCCCAGTCCACCAGGCAATAGTTGCTGATCCGGCTGAAGTCGAAAACGCTCGTCTTGTGCAGGGCGCCCTCAAACTCCATCCCCTCGCCCTGCCCGGGCAGGGGCACCAGCTCGCGCTCCTTCAGATCGGGCGGCGTGCCCACGGCGGGCTCTTCGCCCGGCGTCGCCTTCGCCGCCAGATCGGGCGCGCCGGGCTTCACGGAAGGCGTCCGCAGCGGCGGCAGAACCGCCTCCGCCGCGGCCAGGACGGGCGGAGCCACGGCCACCGGGGCCGGCGTCTCGAACAGCATCTTCACA
>CAXNFL010000124.1:0-6378 GCA_964201555.1 Kiritimatiellia bacterium | reverse complement strand
CGGTGACAGGTGTGGGCCTTGAGGTTCGTAATCGTAATCTTAATTCGTAATCGTAAATCTTAATCATAATCTGTTTTTTCATAAACCGAACAGGATCGGACCCTGAGAAGGGCGGATTAAGATTAAGATTAGGATTATGAGGAAGATCGTGGGGATGCCGGGGTTGACAGGCCCTGGAATCAGCTTTAGTATGAGGCGAATGGAAGGGAGGCTGTATGGCATTCCTGATGGAGCTGAAGGGCCCCTCCCCGGGTCGCCGTGTCGAACTGGACAAAGACGCTATCACGATCGGACGCCGTGCGGAGAACGAAGTGCCGGTGGATTCCACCTCCGTCTCCGGGCGTCATCTGGTGATTTTGCGCGAGGGCGCCCGCTTCCGCATTCGCGACCTCGACTCGACCAACGGCACCCAGGTGAACGGGGCGCCCGTCCGCGAAACCCTGCTGGCGCACCGCGACGTGATCGGGGCGGGCGAAGCCGAGTTCGAGTTCAACGATCCGTCCTGGGCCGAGATCACTCCTGAAAAGGAGGACGGCTCCCGCGTGCCGCCCACAGTGGGCGTAAAACCCACGGCGCAGCACGTTCCGAACTCTTTCCAGAGCGCCTCGCCTTTCGGACACCGGCGCGACTTCAGCAATTTCTGGATGGTGCTGATCCTCCTGGGAGCCTTGGCCTGCATCGGGCTGGGCGCCTTGTTCATGTATGCCTTTTTCTTCCGCGGGTGATCCCTGAGCGACCGCGCTTTCCAACTCCCCGCCGCCCGCCGCGGCATGACCCTGCTGGAGGTGCTCCTCGGCGTCCTGCTGCTGTCCCTGATCGGCATGCTGGCGTTTTCCCTCGTCACCGGCGCGCGCCAGGCTTTTGAACGGCAGTCCGACTGGGCGGCGCGCGTGAAGCCGGCCACGGAGGCGGTCGACGCGCTGATCCTGGACCTGGCCGGCAGCCTGATTCCCGGGCAGGGGGAGGCGCCCTACTTCCGCCTGGCGTCCGGCGCGGAGGGCTCCGAGCTCAGCCTGGTCACCACCGCGCCTCCCACCGAAGACGGCGTCCCGCTCAGCCGCTTCCGCGTCCTGCGCGTCGCCTGGCATTTGGAGAAGGACGCGGCCGGGCGCCCTGGCCTTGTGCGCGAGGCGCGCCCGGAGCTGGCGTCGGGCGAGGTGAAGACCGAGCGGTTCCGCCTCGAGGGGGTGACGGCGCTGACGATTCTCGTCTATGACGCGGGCAAAAAGGAATGGGTGCCCGGGTGGACCACCGGTCGCGGCGGCGCGCTGCCGCCGGCCGCGCGGGTGGAGGTGAAGGTCGCCACGTCCCGCGGAGCGGAGACGGTGCGGCAGGACGCCGTGATTCCGGCGGGACTGCTGATCGGCGCGCCCGGCCGCTGAACGTCAGGGCACCACTTCGCGGATCGCGTTTTCCAGGGTGTCGACGCAGCGCGCCCAGGTGAAGCGCTGCCGCACCATGGCCTTGGCCCGGTCGGCCAGCCGCTTGCGCAGCACCCGGTCGGTGAGCAGCAGGCTGATGTTTTCCAGCATGACGTGCGGCGTGTCGGCCAGCATGATGTTGTAGCCCGGCTCCAGGGGCAGCCCTTCGGCGGACCGGGTGGTGGCCACCACGGGAATGCCGGCGGCCATGGCCTGCAGGATTTTGCCCCGGAAGCCGGTGCCCATGCGCATGGGGCAGACGTAGATCCGGCTCCGGGCCAGGTAGGGGGCCACATCCGTCACTTCCCCGGTCACGATGATGCCCGGATTGCGCCGGGCCAGATCCTGGATTTCAGGGGGCGGGCTGCTTCCGACGACATAGAACTTCAGGGCCGGATAGAGCCGGTGCAGCTTGGGCCAGATCGTGTGGCAGAACCAGAGGACGGCGTCCCGGTTGGGCTCGTCCTTGTAGTAGGCCGTGAACACGATGCTTTCCTCGCGGTCGGCCTCGTCATCGGCCGCCGGGCTGAACCGCTCCGTGTCCACGCCGTAGGGCGACACCTCGATCCGGATGTTGGGGTCCATTTTCAGGATGGCCTGGCGCTCCTCTTCGGCGAGGGTCAGCACCATGTCGGCGCTTCGGTACATCGCCATTTCGTACCGGCGCAGGCGGGGCAGGGCCAGCCGCTTCCAGAGGCTGGCGGCGGAGCGCGGCTCGATCTGGACGGCTTTCTGGAAGGCCGAGGAGGCGCAGCTGTGGACCGAGATGATGCGGCGCACGGCGGGCAGGTGGACGTTCCAGAACAGGTACTGGCCCATGTCCGTGAACTCCGCGATCACCACGTCGTAGTGCGTCCGGTTGATCATGCGGCCCACCAGCTCGCCCATGCGCGGATCGCTCATCTGGTAAAGGGGCGAGGGCACCGGGCCGAAAAGATGGGAGAGGACTTTCTCCCGGTCGGTGAGGGGCGGGGGCGTCGGCAGGGTCTCCAGCTCCGTCACCAGCCCCCGCATCTCCTCCATGCCGGCGGCCTCGCCGGGGTCGCAGAAGGAGGCGAGCCCGATCTGGTAGCCCCGCTCGGCGAGCAGGCGGATGCGGTGGTGGATGATGATCAGGCCGCTGTAGACGCGGGAGTGGGGCAGGGCGCGGGTGACGAAGAGGACTTTCATAGGATGCGCCTCAGCTGGAACTCGGCCTCATCCACCGGAGAGGCGGTGACCTCCTCATGACGGGAGCCGTCGGGCATGCGCACCGTGAGTCGGACCGGCCCGTGCGCCGAGGCCTTGATGTAGCGCGCGACGATGGAGCAGGCGAGCGCCAGCTCCTCCTCGTTCGCGGTGGCGCTCAGCAGGCAGGAGGGGCCGATCCCCTCCGTGGCGTGGATCCAGAGGTAGCCGCGGGGGGAGAGCTTTTCAATCCCCGCGTTGTCGCCCTGGTCGCGGCCGACGATGAGCTTGACGTCGTCGTTCAGCCGGAAATGGCGGCCGTGGAACAGGAGGCGGACGGCGTCGAGGTCGTGCAGGGTGCCGTGCAGGCGCAGGTCGCGCAGGCGGTTGGAGAAGTTGGGCTCGGCCAGGCAGCAGCCGCCGCTCACTTTCGGAAGGTCGGTGAGGCCGAAGCGGTCGGCCACGGCGCGGTGGCCCCGGCGCGAGCGGCCCTGGATGTTGAGCAGGCGGGAGCGGTCCAGCCAGCCGCGCTTTTCGACCGCGCTCTCGGGAAGCGTCTGGGCGGAGAGGGGCCGCACCAGCACGTCCTCGACCCCGGCCTCATGCGCGACGATCCGCAGGGTGCGGGAGGTCTGGGACATGGGGCGCTGGTTGAGCACCTCGCCGGTGAAGAGGAAGTCGTAGCCCTCGGCGATGCGGATCTCGTTCGCGCGCCGCAGCATGCGGGCATGGCAGTCGATGCAGGGGTTGAGCCCCTGGCCGAAGCCGTGCTTGGGGTGCTCGACCAGCTCGATGATGTCGGGCGTGAAGTCCACGATCCGCAGGGGGATGCCGGCGGCGGCGGCGGCGACCTTGGCGCGGGCGGAGCCGAAGAAGGGACTTTCAAAGGAGAGGCCGAGCACCTCGACGCCCTGGTCGCGGACCACGCGGGCGGCCAGCAGGCTGTCGAGCCCCCCCGAGAGGAGGCCGATGGCGCGAATCGGGCGGGTTGGCGGTTCGGGGGTCATTGATGCCGTCCAGTCTAGCCCCCCCCGCCTTTGAAGGCAAGAGTGGAACGCATGGCGTCCTAATCGTAATCCTACTCTTAATCTTAATCCTACTCTTACTCGTAATTCTGGCGTTCGTGATTTGGAGTGCGGCAGCTTGATGCCGCTTTGGCAAGGCGCGGTTCACCGTGAATGGTTCACCATGAACGGCTTGACGCGCCGGCGGCTGGAAAGAATGGCCCGTCAAGCCACTTCGGCGCGCTCGGGCAGGCCGGGCCAGGAAAAGCGGTGTCAAGCCACCGCACTCCAAACAAGAATAACGGGACGAGGGCGTCCCGTCTCCAACAACCTTGACTAGGAGGGAGGCAGGTTCCGCGACGTTGCCAGCAATTGGAAGAAGGGGAATTTGGAGGCTTGTTTATCGAACGTAAGAGCTCCCGTGCACCCGCAGGATTTGGCGGTCAGGGCGATCAGCAAGTCGGAGAGATCGCAGGAGTTCTTTTTTCCCTCGGCGAGCAGGGACTGGAGCACGGGGTCCTTTTCGAACTTCAAAATCGCCATGCGCTTCAATTCGTCAAGCGAGTCCAGGATTTCCTGCCGGGACTGGTCGTAAGCGCTTTCGAGAACCCAGATGGTTTCGAGAACCACCAGCAGGGGAACAAACAGGGTTTCGCGAGCGGACTCGGCCTGCTTGAAGCGGGCATACACGGCTTGCGCCTGTTTCTCGTCGTCCCGCACCAGGAACCGGATGAGCACGTTGGTGTCCAAGGCGATCACTTGTCATTGCCCCGCATGCGAGCCCGGATGGCCCGGTTCATGTCGGCCACGGTTTTGACGGGCCGTCCAGCTTTGTGAAGCCGCCCAAAAACCTGGTCCACGGTTTTGGTCACGGGTTTGAACACGGCTTCGTTTTCGCCTTGCAGGACAAAGGTAATCCGGTCGCCCGAGTGAAGATGCAGGGACTCCCTCACGGCTTTCGGAATGGTGATCTGCCCCTTGCTGGTGATGGTGGCGGTATCCATATGTTTTCCTTACTCAATTAATATCCTTACTTTAATGTAAGGAATTGAGGAAGTCAAACGTTCTCTGCGGCCAGGGTCTTCGCTTTCACATTGGCGGTTGAGCGGGTGGATGGCGGGTGGTGGGGCGGGGAAACAGCTCCAGAGCGGAGAGACCGCGAAAGATGGAGCGAGGCACGCTCTGTCGGATCCGCAAAGGTCCCTCCGCAGACTACTACAACCACCAGAGCTGGGAACAAGGGCGCAACCGGGTCCGCTACGTGCCGGCCCCGGCTGATCCGCACTTCTCAGGAATCATGCCATTTTTTGTACTTATAAGCGGAATTTAGATGCGTTTGCCCTGGAGAGAAAGCGCGTTGACATTTTGACCGCGTACGATTAGCGTAATAATTATACAAGGAGTGTCATATGAGAGTCGCGTGTTCGCGCTTCTGTCTGGTTTGGCTAAGTGCATGCCTGCTGCTTGTCGCCCGCCCCGCCTTTCCCGCGGATCCGCCCGGGCCGCACATTACGAAAGTCAGCGTCCAGGATAAGACCTTGTCGATCACCGTCAGCGTTCCCAAAGGCTGGCAGTCGGTCACGCTGGAGAGCCGCAAGACGGCCGACCAGGGCGCCTGGGTGCCGCGGTCGATCCTCCGGGGCAAGCCCCTGGCGGCCAAGGTCACCTTCCAGCTTCCGTCGGCGTACAAACACCATGTGTGGCGGGTGCGGGGCGAGCGGAAATCCGCCCTGCCGCTCGCGTTCTTCGCCGGCAAGCGGTCCTTCTCCAACAAGGCGTCCAGCCTGTGGCGTTCCAATTTGGGAGTCGGCAATGTGTACGCGTTGCGAGGCGATGGAAACTTGGCTATCGAAACAGGGATCCCCTCCGCTCCCGATACGCGCCAGGTGAGCGAGTCGGATATCTGGAAGCGGGTGGGGGACACGCTGTATGTCTTCAACCAGTATCGCGGCCTGCAGGCGATCGACCTGAGCGATCCCGACGCCCCCGTGCTTCGCGGCGAGCTGAGCTTGCCGGCCGTGGGCGAGCAGCTCTATGTGCTGGACTCCGGTCACGTGGCGCTGCTGGCGCGCGACCCCGCCGCCTACGATAAGAGCAAGCTGCTGATCGTGGACGTTTCGGGGGGAACCCTGAGCCTGGCCAGCACCCTGTCCCTGGAGGGGTCGGTCTGCGAAAGCCGCCTGGTGGGAACGGCGCTGTATGTGGCCCTGCAGGGTGGCGTCGAGGTTGACGGCGGCGGGGTGGTCGACTGGCAGTACGGCACCGCCGTCACCTCCATCGACTTGTCCGCGCCCGCCGCTCCGGTCCAGCGGTCCAGGCTCTGGTATCCGGGCGTGGGGACCGCCGTGATGGCGACGGACCGCTTCCTGTTTCTGGCGTTGCAGGGAGTGTCGGACGACTCTGCCCCCGAAGTGAAGGTCATCGACATCACCCCGGCGGACGGCACCATGGTGGAAGCGTCGCGAATCGCGACGGCCGGCCAGGTGGCGGACAAGTTTAAAATGAACCTTTCGGGAACGGTCTTTTCGGTCTTTTCCGAATCGTTCGAGGTGCCCGCCGAAGATCCGTCATCCCCGCGCGGGACCTGGTCGACGACGCTGGAGACCTTTTCGCTGGCCGACGCCACGAATCCGGTCCCGCTGGGTGTGCTGAAGCTGGCCCCCGGCGAGCGGCTGCATGCCACGCGGTTCGATGGCGACCGCGCCTATGCCGTGACCTTTGAGAACGTGGATCCGCTGTGGGTCATCGATTTGGTCGACCCTTCGCAGCCGGTCGTGGCGGGCGAG
>CAXNFL010000123.1:0-6397 GCA_964201555.1 Kiritimatiellia bacterium | reverse complement strand
GTGCCGGTGGGCAGCTGCTGGGAGGCGGCGAGCGAGCCGGCGGTCACGGATGTTTCATTGGAGCCGGCGTCGCGCGTGCGGGCCGCGGCGCCGGCCAGGACGGGATCGAAGGCGGCCCGCTCCACCTGTTCGGCGGTTTTGACGATGGCGGGCTGGAGGCGCTGGACCTCGAGCTCGCGGTTGTTCTGGAGGGCCATGAGCACGGCGTCCTCCAGCCGGAGGGCGGGGCCGTTGGTGGCCGCGGTGGCGGCCAGGAGGAGGGGGAGGAGGTTAAACATGGGATGATTTCCGCCGGATGCCTTCTTCGAAAAAGGAATAAGCCACGGGAATGACCAGCAGCGTGATCAGCGTCGAGCTCGCCAGGCCGCCGATGACGGCGCGGGCCAGGGGGGCCTGGGCTTCGCCGCCCTCGCCCAGCCCCAGGGCGAGCGGGAGCAGGCCGAGAATGGTGGTGAGGGCGGTCATCAGGATGGGGCGCAGCCGCCGCCGGCCGGCCTCCTCGATCGCGGCCCGCACGCCCATTCCGTCGCGCTGGCGCAGCAGGTTGGTCTGGTCCACGAGCAGGATGGCGTTATTGACGACGATGCCGCCGAGCATGATGCAGCCGATATAGGACTGCACGTTGAACGTGGTGGCCGTCAGCAGGAGCATCAGGACCACGCCGGTGATGGCCAGAGGCACGGAGAACATGACGATGAGGGGATCCTTGAACGATTCGTACTGGGCGGCCATCACCATGTAGACCAGGATGAGCGCCAGCAGCAGCCCGAGCCCCAGCTCCCCGAAGGCCTTCTGCTGTTCCTCGAAATCGCCGCCGTAGGCGAGGGCGAAGTCGCGCGGGATGGGGAGTGTCTTCAGCTTCTCCCGGACGTCGGCCAGCACGGAGCCCAGGTCGCGCCCCCGGATGTTGGCCGAGACATAGACCACGCGCTCCTGGTCCTTGCGGTCGATGACGATCGGCCCGGTGCGGGGCTCTTCGCGCACGATGTTGCGGAGCACCACGGGTTCCCCGTCCGCATTGGCGAGAGAGAGATCGAGGATCTCCTCCAGGGAGCGGGTTTCGGCCTCCTTCAGTTTGACCAGGATGTTGATTTCCTTGCCGGACTCCCGGTAGGTGCCGGCGATCGTGCCGCCCAGGACGGTCTGCAGCGCGGCGGCCACCTGCGAGACCGAGACTTTGAGCGTTTCGGCCTTGGCGCGGTCCACGGTGATGATCCGCTCGGGCCGTCCGGCTTCCCGGCTGGCCCGGGCGTCGGTGACGCCCTTCACCGTTTCAATGGCGGCCTTGACCTGCCGGGCCAGGGCGTTGGCGCTGTCGAGATCGAACCCCCGCACTTCAACCTGGACGCGGTCGGCGCTTCCGCTGACCAGCCGCAGGATGAACAGCCCCGAGCCCGCGCGGGTGCGGATCGTGGCGCCGGGGATATCCTGCAGATGGAGGCGCAGGTCGGCCGCGATATCGTCGCTGGAGCGGGTCCGCTCCCGGACGGGGGCCAGCATGATCTGGAAATCGCCCATGCTGGCGCTGGCGCCGGAGCCGCCGAGGCCGGTGATCAGGTTGCGCTTCTCGGGGACATAGCGGTCGATTCGCTCCTCGATCAGCCGGGCGGCCCTGTCGAGCAGGGGGAGGCGGATGCCCGGCTCCATTTCGAGGGTCACCCGGACTTCGCTTTCGTCGCTGGCCGGCATCAGCTCGGTGCCGACCAGGGGGATGAGGGCCAGGCTGGCGGCCAGCAGGAGGAGGGTGCCGATGGCGACGATCATGCGGCGGTCGAGGGCCTGCTTCAAGTGGCCCTGGTAGAAGGCCCCGAGGGCGTCCAGCCGCTCGCCCCACTGGCGGACGAGGCGGCGCCAGCGTGTTTCGGCGGGCGGCGGGGCCCCCGCCGGTGCGAGGAACCGGGCGGCCAGCATGGGCAGGAGGGTCAGGGCCACGGCCATGGAGCAGAGGAGCGCGAAGGAGACCACATAGGCCAGCTGGCGGAACATGAGCCCGGACATGCCGCGCACGAAGATCAGCGGGAGAAAGACGACCAGCGTGGTGAGCGTGCTGCTGACGATGGCGGGGGTGACTTCCTCGGCGCCCCGGACGGCCGCTTCCTTCGTGCCGAGGCGGGGATCGGCCTCGTGCAGGCGGACGATGTTTTCGAGCACGACGATGGCGTTGTCCACCAGCATGCCAACCCCGAGCGCGAGGCCGCCCAGGGACATCAGGTTGAGCGTGAAGCCGCCGAAATAGATCAGCATGAAGGTGGCGAATATGGAAATCGGGATGGCGGTGGCGATGATGGCGGTGCTGCGCAGGTTGCGCAGGAAGAGCAGGAGGACCAGGATGGCGTAAAGCCCCCCGAACAGCGCGGACTGGCCGACGTTCGTGATGGAGCGGCGGATGTAATCGGAGGTGTCGACCAGCGTGACGAGGGTGATCTGGGGAATGTCGGCGTTGATGCGCTCGACCTCCTTCAGCACGAGGGCGGCGACTTCGACCGTGTTTTTGTCCGACTGCTTGTTGATGGCCAGGCGGAGGCCGGGGCTGCCGTTGACCCGCACGATGCGGGTGACCTTCTGCCACGAATCCTCCACGTCGGCCAGTTCGCCCAGTTTGACGGGAGCCCCATCCCGCAGGGCCACGGTGGTATCGCGCAACTCCTCGATGGACGTGAAGCCGCCCGAGGTCCGGATGGTCATCTCGATGTTTCCGCTCTCGAGGTTGCCGGCGGGCAGGGTGATGTTGGCCTCGCGCAGGCGGGACTGGACCTGATTGAGGGGGATGCCGAGGGCCTTGATCTTGTCGGGGTTGAGGAGGACGTGGATTTCGCGCGAGCGGCCGCCTCGCACGTCGAGGGCGGCCACCCCGGGGATGCGCTCGAGGCGGTATTTGACCTGGTCGTCGATGACCTTGCGCAGCTGGATGGGATCGAGGCCGCCCGAGGCCCCGAGGATCAGGATTGGAAAGCTGGAGAGGTCGAACTTGCGCAGCGTCGGGCGGTCGGCCTCGTCGGGCAGATGCCCGGCGATGCGGTCGAGCCGGTCGCGGATGTCGTTGGAGGCGGCGTCGAGATCGGAGCCCCAGGCGAAGGTCACGCGGACACTGCTGTTGCCTTCCGAGGAGGAGGAGGAGACCTCCTCGACGCCGGGCACGGCGCTGACGGCTTGTTCGATGGGGCGGGTGACGAGCTCCTCGATTTCGGCGGGGCTGGCATTGAGGTAGGACGTGGAGATGGAAAGGGTGGGGGAGGTGACATCGGGCATCAGGTCGATCGGGATGCGCACGAGGGCGACCGCGCCGAGGATCAGGACGGCGAGGGTCGTCATGGCGATGAGGATCGGGCGGGTGACGGAGAAGCGGGCGAGGCTCATGGGCGACCTGCGTCCGGGCTATCGGGGGAGGCCGTGACCAGGATGGGGGAGTCGTCCTGGAGGAGGTGCTGGCCGAGGACGATGACCGGCCCCTCCGGCGCGGGGGGAAGCAGCTCGGCATCCGGTCCGGAGACGAGGCCGACCTGGACGGGCACGAAGCGGGCCCGGGTGCCGGTGGCATCGGGCACGAAGACGCCCAGCCGATCCTGGCGCCGCACGAGGGCGGAGGCGGAGGTGGCCGTCACGTTGGAGTGGACCGCGAGCTCGATTTCGGCGCGGACGAACATCCCGGGGGCGAGCCGGCGGTCCGGATTGGGGATCTCCAGCTCGACCCGGGCCTGACGCGAGCCTTCCTTGATCAGGGGGGCCTTGCGCAGGATGTGGCCGGGGAAGGTTTCGCCGGGATAGGCATCGGTGGTGACGGCGGCGGCCTGGCCGGGGAGGATGCGCGGGTAATCGCGCTCGATGACCGCCAGCACGGCGATCACGGACTGGAGGTCGAGGATCGAGACGATGGGATCGTTGGCCCGGAGCATGGCGCCTTCATCGGCGAAGCGTTCCCCGATGATGCGGATGTCCCCGGGATCGTCCCACGAGGCCGTGATCCGGGTATAGGAGAGGCGGACCTCGGAGGCTTTCAGGGCGGCCTCGGACTGCCGGACCCCGGCGACGGTGACGCCAAAGCGGGCCTGGGCGGCCAGGAACCGGGCCTTGGCCTGCTCGGTCTCGGCTTCGGAGGCCACCTTCTGCGAGAGCAGTTCGCGGACCCGGGTAAACTCGTTGGAGGAGACATCGAGCGCGCTTTGGGCGTCCAGAACCTGGGAGCGGGCGACTTCCAGCTCGGCGCGGGCCTGCGCGACCTGCTGCAGGTATTCCTGGCTGTCGAGCTCGGCGATGACATCGCCCCGGTGCACGGGATCGCTGATCGTGGCGGCGAGGCGCTCGAGCCGGCCCGCGATTTTGGGCGCCACGGTGAATTGGGCGCGGGGGATGAGCGAACCGGTGAGCCCCCGCACGTCGCGCAGGGTTTTGTGCTCCACCGGGGCGAGGACGACGGCCACGGCCGAGGCCGGCCGGCCCTCTTGGCGCAGGGCGCCGCGCCGGGCGATCACGGCATAGAGACGCCATGACAGCAAGGCGGCCGCGGCCAGCAGCACCAGGAGACGAACGGTTTTGCTCATGAACGGAATTTGAAGGAAGCCGCGGAAAAGGTCAATCGCTGACTTCGTGTCCCATGTAGGAGCGGCCGGCGAGCGCGGCGTCGATGGCGGGGAGGAGCTCTTCGAAGGCGGAGGATTTCCGGACGTAGCTGAGGCCGCCCGCGCCCATGAACGCCCGAACGACGCTGCTGCCGCAGTGGTTGGAAAGCGCCACCACGCGGACGCCGGGAAGCTCGCGGGTGATGACCGCCGTGGCCTCGACGCCCGAGATGCCGGGGAGGAAGATGTCCATGACGACCAGGTCCGGCTTCAGCAGGCGGGCTTTCTGGATGGCGTCCTCGCCGCTGTCGGCCTGCGCCACGATCTGGAAGCCAGCCCGGCTGGCGAGCAGGGAGGCCATTTCCTCGCGGGTGGGCGCATGATCGTCGACCAGCAGGATCCGGCAGGCGGCGGCTTCCGGATGAGCCGGGGCGCGGCGGCTCCGGGTTTTTTCCGGGCGGGGGGAGAGGGACGTTTTTCGAGGCATGTCAGAGCTCCAGGGACGTGACGCCTTCCCGGATGGCGTACTTGGTCAGTTCGGCAACGCTATGGAGGTTCAGCTTTTCCATGATATTGCGGCGGTGGGTTTCCACCGTCTTGACGCTGACGCCCATTTTGTTGGCGATTTCCTTGGAGGAGCGGCCTTCGGCGAGCAGCTGCAGCGCTTCGCGCTCGCGGTCGGTGAGGGTGGCGAAGGCGGGATTCTCGCCCTTTCGCGGCGAGGAGCGGACGTAGGAGTCGACCAGCCCCTGGGTCACCTCGGGGCTGAGGTAGGTGCGGCCGGCCATGACTTCGTGAATGGCGCGGATGAGCTCGTCGAAGGCGGTTTGCTTGAGGATATAGGCGGAGGCGCCGGCTTTCAGCATTTCGCGGACGAAGTGGCGGTCGGGGTGGCCGGAGAGGCCCACCACCTTGATATTGGGGTTGTCCTTGATGATTTTCCGGGTGGCTTCGATGCCGTTCAGGTCGGGCATGGTCACATCGATGATGGCCACGTGGGGCGCCGTTTTGCGGCTGAGGTTCACGGTTTCCTCGCCGTTTTCCGCCTCGCCCACGATGGACATGCCGGGTTCTTTTGAAATCAGGGATTTGAGGCCTTCCCGCATCATCTTGTGATCATCGGCGATCAGCAATCGAATATTCATGTCGGATTTTCCCCTCTTCAAGCGGTTCCCGCCACACGTATGACCCCGTTCTCAAACCCTCGCTCACGCATCACGGGTAGTCTTCGCGAAGTGCCCAGGGAAGCCCATCAGGGAAACCCTGAGGTTGTCATTCGTTAATCCCGATGAAAAGAACAGGCCCCGGAAGGGGGCTAAGGAAATAAGAAAAGAGAAACACCCCTGCTCCCGATGCTGCCCGGCCTCATTTTTTTTATGATACCGCGACGAACAAGAAAGTCAACGGAAACCCGAACCCAAGGATATGAAAATGAAAGCGATCGTGGATCCGGAAGTGTGCACCGGGTGCGGGCTTTGTCCCGAAATATGCCCGGAGGTTTTCCTTCTTGAAGAGGAGGTGGCGGCGGTCAAGGCCGACCCCGTTCCGAAAGAAGCGGAGGCCGAATGCCGGAAGGCGGCGGACGAGTGTCCGGTCAGCGCCATTTCAATCACTGACTAACAAAAAAGGCCCGGCTGCTCCGGAGGTGCTCCGAAGCGGCCGGGCCTAGAGCAGGGCGGTCACTCCACCCGCTGCATGTCCCGGCCGCACTCGCAGACGCCGGGGTTGTCGGCGACGGGGGTGCACTCGGGGCAGGCGGGGCCGCAGTCGCAGATAAACTTGCCGGTCAGTCCCATTTCAAGGACCGGCTCCCCGCAGGTGCAGCGGGTGGGGTCGTCTTC
>CAXNFL010000122.1:0-6398 GCA_964201555.1 Kiritimatiellia bacterium | reverse complement strand
TGCCCTGCGGTTTGGCTCTGTGAATGGAGCCTGTCGGCGAATCGGCATTTCGGAAGGGTTTCCATGTTTCCTTTTTTGGATTGGCGAAGAGCTTGCGGATTTCCAGCTGCTTGTGGTATAAATAATAGATGATCATTCGGACTCATGCGTATGCCCGGGCGGGCCTGATCGGCAACCCCTCCGACGGGTATTTTGGGAAAACGATTTCCATCACCGTGCGCAACTATTCGGCGCAGGTGATCCTCTACGAATCCCCGGAGCTGATGATCGAGGCCTGCGCCGAGGACCTCTGCCGGTTCGATTCCGTCGATGATCTGGTCCGCGATGTCCGCCTGCACGGTTATTACGGCGGCATGCGGCTGGTGAAGGCCACCATCCGCCGTTTCGGCGAGCACTGCCGCGAGCGCGGTATTTCGCTGACCGGCCGCAACTTCACCATCCGGTATTCCTCCACGATCCCGCGCCTCGTCGGCATGGCCGGCTCAAGCGCCATCGTCACGGCCACGCTGCGCGCGCTGATGAAATTCTATGACGTGGAAATCTCCCGCGAGACCCAGCCCAACCTGATCCTTTCCGTCGAAAAAGGCGAACTGGGGATCGAAGCCGGCCTGCAGGACCGGGTCATCCAGGTTTACGAAGGCGCGGTCTTCATGGATTTTGACCGCGAGCTGATCCGCCGCCAGGGGCATGGCGTTTACACGCCCATCGATCCCGCGCTGCTGCCGCCGCTGTACATGGCGTTCGACGCCCAGTGCGCGGAAAGCTCGGAGCGGGTGCACAACCCCATCCGGGTGCGCTTCGATCAGGGCGACCCCGCCGTGGTCAACGCCATGATCCGTTTCGCCGGCCTGGCCGAGGAGGTCAAGTCGCTCCTCCTGGCGGGCAAGGGGAACGAGATCGGGCCCGTGCTCAACGCCAATTACGATTTGCGCACCACCATCATGGACATTGCCCCGCGGAACAAGGTCATGGTGGAGACGGCCCGCGCCACAGGCGCTTCGGCCAAGTTCGCCGGGTCGGGCGGAACCATCATCGGCACGTACGAGACCGAGAGCATGTTCGCGAAGCTGTCCGAGCGGCTTGGCGCCCTCGGCTGCACCGTGTTCAAACCGGAGATCGTCTAATGGGCGTCATCACCAAAGCCGTTATTCCCGCCGCCGGACGCGGCACGCGTTTCCTGCCCGCCACCAAGGCGCAGCCCAAGGAGATGCTTCCGATCGTCGACACGCCCACCATCCAGTATGTCGTCGAGGAGGCGGTCGCCTGCGGAATCACCGACATCCTGATCATCACGGGCCGCGAGAAGCGCTCCATCGAGGATCACTTCGACCGCAGCCTCGACCTCGAGTCTGCACTCGAAAAAGGGAACAAAAGCCAGGTGGCCCGCGACCTGAAGCGCATTTCCGAGATGGCGCACATCCATTATGTCCGCCAGGCCGAGCAGAAGGGGCTGGGCGACGCGATCTGGCATGCCCGCCATCACATCGATGACGAGCCGTTCGTCGTTCTGCTGGGCGACTGCGTGGTCCACGCCGAGGGGCGCCCCTGCATCGGCCAGCTCGTCGATTGCTTCGACAAGGTCGGCGGGCCCGTCATCGGCCTCGAAAAGGTTCCCCGGGAGAAGGTCAGCCGCTACGGCATCATGGACGGGCAGAAGATCGGCCCTCGCACCTATGTCCTCCGGGACCTGATCGAGAAACCCTCCATCGAAGAGGCTCCCAGCACCTATGCGGTCGGCGGCCGCTATCTGCTGACCCCCGATATTTTCAAGTACCTCGAGAAGACCAAGCCCGGGAAAAACGGGGAGATCCAGCTGACCGACGCCCTGCGCCAGCAGCTGGGCGACCGGCCCGTGTTCGGTTACCAATACGAAGGCACGCGCTATGATATTGGGAACCGCCTGGATTACCTGATGACCCAGGTCGAGTTCGGCCTGCGGCGGGAAGACTTGAAGAAGCCGTTCCTATCTTACCTGAAACGAAAACTGAAAACCGGCTAAAACGGTTTCATAGGAGGGGTGCCATGAGCGAGGAAAAGAAATCGGTCCGGTGGTATGAAGGCGCGTATATTGTCGTCCTGATCGGCGTGCTCGCGCTGAGCATGACCTATCTCAAGCCCCATCGGGTTGGCGTCATCGATATGGACAAGGCCTTCCAGAAGCTCGGCGTGGGCGAGCGGCTCTCCGAAGCCATGAAGGAGAAGGAAGACGCGGCCCGGACCCAGTTTGATGCCCTTCAGAAGAAAATGGCTCCCGAGGAGAAGCAGCTGGTGTCGTCCTTCCGTGCCGCCCAGACGGATGAGCAGAAGAATAAGGCGTCGGCCGAGCTGCAAGCCTTCCAGACGCGGTTCCAGAAAGGCCGCGCGGAAATTGCCTCAGGGGTTCAGCGTTTTCAGCGCGACGCCATCGTGACGTTCCGCGAGCGGCTTCGTCCCCACGTTCAAAAGGTGGCATCCCGCAAACACGTGGATCTGGTCCTGGAGCCGGTGCAGATTTACCAGATCATGAACAATGCCGCGGATTTGACCGAGGCGGTGATCGAGGAGGCGGGGGCTGATTTTTCACCCGATAAAACCCTGATCGATACGGACCTGCTCAAGACACGCGGCCTCTGGATTGATGACGAGAAATCCGTTCAGCCTCCCGCCGACGCTCCGGCTTTGCCCATCCCGGCGCCCTGACATGGTGGAGCGATACAAGCGCGGAAAAGGCAAAGAGCTTCTCGGCAGCCATCAGAAATGCTGGATCTGGGGCCGCAATCTCGTGCTGGAAACGCTGGCCGCAGGCCGCTGGCCGATCGCGGACCTGTTCCTGTCTGAGAGTCTCGCCGAAGAGGCGTTTCAGTCCGCACGGGCCCGGGCCTCTGAACTCGGAACCGCTGTTGAAGTCGTTCCGCCTGCCATGCTGGAAAAGCTGGGGCACACGGGGGAGCACCAGGGCTACCTGGCCCGTATGCTCGCTTTTCCATATACTCCGTTCGATCAAATGCCCCTGGGTTCCGGCGGCGCCCCTCCGTTCGTAGTGATGCTCGATGGCATCCAGGACCCTTATAATCTCGGCGCCATTCTGCGCTCGGCCGAAGTGTTCGGTGCGCAGGCCGCCATTCTTCCCGTGGCAGGGCAGGCCGGCGTCAGCAGCATGGTGGCCCGCAGTTCGGCGGGCGCCGTGAATCGAATACCCATTACGCGGGTGGAAAGCCTTGAACGGGCCGCTGATGCCCTTCGGGAGAGGGGCGTTTTCCTGGTGGGCGCCAGCGAAAAGGCGGAGAAGGAGCTGGAGTCCTGTGATTTGCGCGTTCCGGTCTGCCTGGTGGTGGGGAACGAGGGAGCCGGAATCAGCGAAGCCATGCGCGCCCGCTGCTCGATTCTGGCGCGCATCCCCCAATACGGGCACGTTGGATCACTGAACGCGGCCGTGGCGGCGGGTATTTTCTTTTACGAAGTCCGCCGTCAGCGGGATTAAAGGCCGGATTTGTTTTTCAGCCGGGCCAGCGCACGCGCCGCCCCTTGCATGAAATAATTGTTCTGCAGTTCATTTCCGATGGTGGTCTCTTCGCCGTGTCCGGCAATGACCCGTACGGCAGGCGGCAGAACCGCCAGCTTGAGAAGCGAATCGGCCAGCGTGCGGCCGTTGCCTCCGGGCAGGTCCGTGCGGCCGACCGAGCCTTCGAACAGCGTGTCGCCGGTGAGCAGGACGCCTTCCTTTTCAAAATAGAAACAGACGCAGCCGGGCGTATGGCCGGGCGTGGAGAGGACCCGGAACGTCAGTCCGCCGAAGGTGAAGACGGAATTATCCGCCACCTCCGGATAGGGGCCTGCGGGCCGGGCCGGGGCGGGATAGGGGGGGATGGCGTTCGCCGGAGTGAAGGCCCAGGCGGCATCCGCCGGATGAATCAAAACTGGCGCCTGCCGGCGTCGCCACAGGTCAGTCAGCGCGCTCACATGGTCAACATGGCCGTGGGTGAGGAGATAGGCGCCGACCTTCAGCCCGTGACGGGTCAATTCGCTGTCGACGTCGTCGGCGTCCGCGCCCGGATCGGTCACCAGGGTCAACCCCTCGTCGTCCGAGACAAGCACGCAGTTGGCTTCGAAGGCGCCCAGGGGCAGGATGCGGATCTTCATGCCGGTCCTTGCAGAGGCATCTCCCGCTCGGTGCGGTCGGCCATATTCTTGACCCGAACAACGCCGCGGGTCACGTCGTCCGGCCCCACGTAGATGGCTTCGCCGATGCCGGTTCGACCGGCCCGGGAGAAGAACGCCTTGGGCTTTTCGCGGCAGAGGCCCAGGTTGACGTTCCGGCCCTGGCTCCTGAGCGTGGCGGCCAGGCGGATGGCGACGCTGCGCTGATTTTCGTCCATGTATCCGACGTGGATGAGCCCTTCCTCGTGAACCGCGGGCAGGCGGCCCATTTCAGCCAGCACTTCCACGATCACGACGTCGCCGAAACCGATGCCCACCGCGCCCATGGGCTTGCCGCCCAGCATGGCCAGCAGGTTGTTGTAGCGCCCGCCGCCGAAGATGGCGCGGAACTGCCGGGCCGTGTCGAAACACTCGAAGACGATGCCGGTGTAGTAGCCAAGGCCGCGGATGATGGAAATGTCGAACACGACGCTGTCCCGCACGCCATGATCGGCGCATAGGTTGAAGAAGGCGGACAGCTCGGCCGAGGCGGGCGTCTCCGCGCCCAGCATCGCGAGGGCCTCGTCGAACGTCCGGATGCCCATCACCTTGAAGGCGGCCTCGACGGCGGCCGCGTCCAGCCCCTGCTGGGAAAGCAGGGTGGCGATCTCGGCATCCGCGATCTTGCCGCGCTTGTCGAGCGCCAGGAAGATCGCGGCATGATGCCCGGCGGCGATTCCCGCGCGGTTGAACAGGTCGCCCAGCAGGGCCCGGCTGTTGACGCGCACCTGCGCATCGGCCGGCCCGAGGCCCAGCTTGGCGAGGGCGCGAACGGCCGTGGCCACCACCTCCGCCTCGGCGGAGACGGACTCTTCGCCGATGATGTCCAGGTTCCACTGGTAGTGCTCGCGCTTCCGGCCGCGCGACATGCGCTCGTAGCGGAAGCACTGGGCGATGGTGAACCACTTGAGGGGCAGGGGAAGCTGCGTCTGGCGCGCCGCCACCATCCGGGCCAGCGTGGGCGTCATCTCCGCGCGCAGGGCCAGGTCGCGTCCGCTCTTGTCCTGGAAGGTGTAGAGTTGGTCGGCAATTTCCTCGCCGCCCTTGCGTTTGAGCAGATCGAGGTTTTCGACCACGCAGGCGTCGTATTGAACAAAGCCCGACTGCCGGGCGGCGGCCGCCCAGGCCGCGAAGACGGCGTTGCGGACGGCCATTTCCTCGGGATAAAAATCGCGCATGCCCCGGGGCGGGGCGAACCCTGTTTCGATCGGATCGCTCATGGCAGTGTCAGAACCTTTTCTTTCATCGCCTTGCCGGGCTTGAATTTGACGATGCGCCGGGGGGGGATCGGCACCGTGTTTTCCGGCTTGTTGGGATTCCGGCCCAGGCGGGCCTTGCGGGTCTTGACTTCAAACACCCCGAAATCGCGGAACTCGATCGTCTGGCCCTTGACCAGGCTTTCCGTGATGGCGTCGAGCATTTTCTGGATCACGGCATAGACCTGCTGCTGGGTCAGCTCGGTTTCTTCGGCGATTCGGTTGACCAGTTCCCTTTTTGTCATGGCGGCGTCCTCTTGCGGTGGACCGGTTAGGAAATCAGTGACTTTACCAAAGCGACAGCCTCGGCCAGAGGCACGAGCTGGGAGTTTTTTTCGGTCCGCTTGCGGATCTCGACCTTGCCTTCGGCCAGGGAGCGGTCGCTCACCACGATGCGGATCGGGAAGCCGAGCAGGTCGGCATCCTTGAACTTGACGCCGGGGCGCTCATCGCGGTCGTCGACGAGGGCGTCGACGCCCGCCTCGATCAATTGCGCCTCGAGGGCCAGGGCCGTGTTCATGCAGGTTTCGTTCGGGGACAGGGGCAGGACGGCGGCGATGAACGGCGCCACGCCCGCGGGCCAGATGATGCCGTTCTCGTCATGGCTCTGCTCGATGACGGCCTGGAGCGTGCGGGTGACGCCGATGCCGTAGCAGCCCATGATGATGGTCTTCTTTTCCTTGTTGGCGTCCAGGTAGGCGGCGTTGAAGGCTTCGCTGTACTTGGTGCCCAGCTTGAAGACGTGGCCGACCTCGATGCCGCGGGAGAAAGTCAGGGGCTTGCCCCCGTGCGTGTCGCCCTCGGCCGCGTTGCGGATGTCAGCCACCACGATGTTGGCGCCTTCGAGCGGGAAGTCGCGACCGGGAACGATGTTCTTCACGTGGGTGTCGGTCTTGTTGGCCCCGGTGATGCCGGAGGGCATGACGGCGACGGAGTGGTCGATGATGAGCTTGGCCACCTTGCCCG
>CAXNFL010000121.1:0-6424 GCA_964201555.1 Kiritimatiellia bacterium | reverse complement strand
TGTTCGGCCAGCCGAACGGCGCGGGGTATCTTGTGGGGGGCCCCATCGCCCCTCAGCGTGCAGCCCTCCGCATAGTCCACCACCGCGGTTGAGCCGAATCGCCTCTCGATCCCATCCCGGATGGTTACGGTGCATGCCCGTGGGTGCTTCTGCATGATTCCCTGACCCTGTCCGGCGCCCAGCGACCAGTCGCCCAGCTGATCCAGCTCGCTATCCGCATTGGGCCCGATCACGGCGATGCGCTTGATCCGCTTGGCCGACAGGGGCAGCAGCCCGCTGTTCTTCAACAACACGGCCCCTTCCCGCGCGGACTGAAGCGCCACTTTGCGATGCGCGGGAGTTCCGGTCGAAGCCGCAGCCAGGCGATCGTCCGCGAGGCGCGGATCCTCGAACAGGCCCATCCGGAACTTGAGCGCCAGCAGGCGGCGAACTGCCTGATCCACCTCGGCAAGGGGGATGCGGCCGTCTTTCACGGCGGCCACTGCGCTGTCGAAAAAGGCCGGCGTCATCATCATCAGGTCGTTACCCGCGTGAACGGCCCGGATCGAGGCATCGGCCAGGTCAGGGCTGACCTTCTTCTGGTGCACCAGCCGTCCGACGTTGTCCCAGTCCGTCACAACGACCCCGTCAAACCCCCACTCCTTCCGAAGCACATCGGTCATCAGCCAGCGGTTCGTCGTGCAGGGTTCGCCGTCGATGCACTCATACCCGGTCATGACCGTGGCGACACCCGCCTTGACGGCGGCCTCGAACGGGGGCAAAAACCAGCTCCGCATTTTCCGGCGGCTGTGATCGGCTTCCGAGGCGTCCCGCCCGCCCGTCGTATCGCCATACCCGGCGAAGTGCTTGGCGCAGGCGGCAATGGAATCCCGTGCCGCCAGGTCAGGCCCCTGATAGCCCCGCACCAGGGCGGAGCCAAATCGGCCAATAAGGAAGGGATCTTCACCAAACGTCTCGTTCACGCGGCCCCAGCGCAGATCGCGAGGCAGGCAGAAGACGGGATTGAAGGTCCAGTGAACGCCGGTATGCATCATCTCTTCCGCCGTCACGCGGCCCGTCTTTTCGATCAAGGCCTCGTTCCAGGAACAGGACAGGGCCAGCGCGCTCGGGAAGATCGTGGCCCCATAGTGCATGGAGTGGCCGTGAATGGCATCGATGCCCAGAAGAAGCGGAATACCCAGCCGGCTCTTCAGGGCGAGCCCCTGAACTTCCCGCGTCTGTTCGCCCAGAACGCTGAGAACGGAGCCCAGGTGGCAGTGCTCGATCAGCCGGACGATGTCGGGATGGGTTCCCGCGATCTGGGTCATCTGCCCGATCTTTTCCTCGACCGTCATGCGGCCGAGGAGGTCCTCGACGCGTTCGGAAACGGGCAGACGGGCGTTCCGGTAGGCCGGACGGCGGCTCGTGCGGGCAAGGGGCTTTCTCATAGAGCAGTAAATTACCGATCCCCTTCCCTTTCCTCAAGCTTTACCTGCTGCTGGCGCTATGCTAATTTGAAGGGCTATGACTAAGACAGTATCCGTGACCTTCGAGCCGTCAGGACGATCCGTCAAGGTGCCCGCCGGAACCAAGTTGGCAGAGGCCGCCTTGCGGGCCGGCCTCGACATCAACCGCCCGTGCGGGGGCTCCGGAACCTGCGGCAAGTGCGTGGTCCGCCTCCGCTCCGGCCATTCCACGGCGACGGACGTGGAAGTGAAGCGGCTGGGCGCGGAGAAAATCGGCGCCGGATTCCGGCTCGCCTGCGAAACACGGGCCGCCGCCTCGCTCGTCGTTGAGATTCCCGATTCCTCGCTGCTCCAGACGGCCCAGAAGATCCTGACCTCCGACTCGGGAGGAACCCTGGCCGTCCAGCCGCGCGTGCAGAAGATCGCCGTCGCGCTCACTCCTCCGTCGCATGGCGACGCCGCCTCCGATCTCGACCGCCTGCTCGCCGTGATCGGCCCCCACGTCCCCACCCTCACCGCCCTGCAGCACCTGCCCCTCGTCCTGCGCCAAAGCGGCTTCACGGTCACCGCCGTGCGGGCCGGCACCCGCCTACTCGACGTGGAGCCCGGCGATACGGCCGCCCATGTGTACGGGGTCGCCTTTGACATCGGCAGCACCACGCTGGTGGGAACCCTGATCGACCTGGCCAGCGGCAAGGATCTGGCCGTGGCGGCCCGGATCAACCCGCAAACCTCCTTTGGCGACGACGTCCTGACCCGCATCCTGAAATGCCGGGAGGAAGCGGACGGCCTGAACCAGCTCCGCCAGGCCGTTCACGGCGCCATCACAGCCATTATCGACGAACTGGCGGCCCGGACCGGGATCGACCGCGGCTCCATCTACGAAGCCGCCTTTGCCGGCAACAGCACCATGCAGCAGATCTTCTGCGGGCTGAATCCGGCCTCGCTGGGCGAGTTGCCATTTGTCCCCGTTTTCACAACGCCCCAGCTCCTCCGGGCCGGCGACCTGGGACTGGCCATGCATCCCGAGGCCCGCGTCTTTGTCTTTCCTCAAATCGGCGGATTCGTGGGGGGCGACACGGTCGCGGGCATTGTCGCCACGCGGCTCGACCGGATCGGCAAGCCCGCCTTGCTGGTGGATATCGGCACCAACGGCGAAATCGCCCTGGCCCGGGACGGCCACCTGATCGCCACCTCGGTGGCGGCGGGGCCGGCCTTCGAGGGCGCGCGGATCATCAACGGCATGCGGGCCACGTCGGGCGCCATCGAAAAGGTGACGATCGACAGCGATGTGCGGATCCACGTGATCGGCGAGGTCAAGGCCGCGGGCCTGTGCGGCACCGGGCTGATCGATGCGGCGGCGGAGCTGCTCCGCCATGGCGTGCTGGACTCCACCGGCCGCATTGTGGACCCGGACGAGGCTCCGGCCTCGCTCGCTCCGGCGGTCAAGGCGCGCATTCTCAGCATGCTGGGCGAGAATCATTTCATCCTGGCCACCGGCGAGGAATCGGCCACCGGCGAGCCGCTCCTCCTTTACCAGAAGGATATTCGGGAGTTGCAGCTGGCGAATGGCGCCATCCGGGCGGGCATCCGCATCCTGCTCAAGCAGGAAGGGCTGACGGAAGCGGACCTTCACACCGTGCTGCTGGCCGGCGCCTTCGGCAACTATATCCGCAAGGAAAACGCCCTGCGGATCGGCATGCTGCCGGCGATTCCGCCCGAGCGCATCCGGTTCGTCGGAAACGCCGCCTCGTTCGGCGCCAAGCGCGCCCTGCTGGCCGAGGAGGAGCAGGTTTATGCGGGCGAAATCATCCGGAAAGCCCGCCACATCGACCTTTCGCTGGACCCCGCCTTCATGGACGAGTTCAGCATGGCCATGATGTTCCCGGAATAAGGTTCGGCATAAAAAAAGGCGCCGAGTTGTCTCGGCGCCTTTATCCGTTATGTCCGATCCGCGAGCGCTTAACGCCGGCGGTTGCGGTGGTGATGGCCGCGGGGCGACTTGGCCACGTTGACCTCGAGGGCGTTGCCCATGAAGTCCTTGCCCGCGAGCGCCTTGATGGCTTCGTCGGCGTCGTTCGCCGACCCCATCTCCACGAATCCGAAGCTCTTGTTCTCGCCGGGCTTCGTGATCAGGCGGATATTCAGCACCTTGCCGTACTTGCCGAACTCCGTTTCCACGTCTTCCTTGGTGGTCTCGAGGCCCAGGTTTCCGACATAGAGCTCAACCACGCCGTCCTTGCGCGGAGGCGGAGGCGGAGGCGATTTGCTTTGGAAGGCGGGCTTCCGGAAATCCGGCCGCCGATTATTGTAGCCGACCGAAGCGGGGCGCGATTTCCACCGGCGTCCGAGCAGCAGTCCGAGAATGAAAAACACGAGCCCCGTAATGGCGCAAACCGAAACCTCATTAGCAAACAACATCATCACAATCCCTATTCCTTTCTTTCAGCGCGGTTGTTACCGCATTTCCAGGAAACCTTCGAGCTTACGCAGGCGGGTGGGATGGCGCAGCTTACGAAGGGCCTTGGCCTCAATCTGCCGGATCCGTTCCCGGGTCACCGAGAACTGCTTTCCGACCTCCTCCAGAGTCCGCGGATAACCGTCGGCCAAGCCGAACCTGAGGTTCAGCACCTGCCGCTCACGCTCGGTCAGCGTGTCCAGAACGTCTTTCAGGCGTTCCTTGAGCAGGCTGTAGGCCGTCATTTCCGACGGGTTTTCAGCCCCCTTGTCCTCGATGAAATCGCCGAAATGGGCGTCATCGCCGTCGCCGACCGGACTCTGCAGCGAGATCGGTTGCTGGGCCATCTTGTACACGGCCCGAACGCGCTCGACTGGCAGAGACATCTCCTCGGCGACTTCCTCAGGGGTGGGCTCCCGCCCCAGTTCCTGGACCAGCTTCTTCTGGACCCGCATCAGCTTGTTGATCGTCTCGATCATATGGACCGGAATACGAATCGTCCGGGCCTGGTCCGCGATGGCCCGGGTCGCCGCCTGGCGGATCCACCACGTGGCATACGTGCTGAACTTGTAGCCTCGGCGGTACTCGAACTTCTCAACGGCCTTCATCAGGCCCGTGTTTCCCTCCTGGATCAAATCCAGGAAAGACAAACCCCGGTTCATGTATTTCTTGACGATGCTGATCACGAGACGCAGATTGGCTTCCACCATCTCGGTCCTGGCCGCCATCCCTTTCTTCATGGCGTCCTTCAACTCGCGACTCTTGCTGACGAACGCCTCCACGTTCATGCACACCTCGTCTTCGAGGCGGCGGATGTGCTCCTGAAGAGCCGCGATCTTCTCATCGCGGCCCTTGCTGGCCTTGCGGGCCTTCAGCTTGGCCAGCTCTTCAATGGCGTCCACGCATTCGCGATAATAACGGCGCTCGTCATCGTTGCGAGTCTTCTCGCCGTCGATGCGACTGGCCATGTTCTCGATTTCCTTCTGCTTCAGGGAAAGCCGATCGAACTGGGCCGCCAGCTTCTTCTGAAGCTTGATCTGTTCCTTGAGCCGGCGGTCGCGCTCCTTGTCACTGACGCGGCTCACCCGGCGGGCTTCCTTGAAATCCTTGACCAGCTGCTTGTGCAGTTTCTGGATTTCACGTTCCACCCGGTCCAGATTCTTGAAATAGGATTCCCGGTTGTCCACGAACTTGTCCTGGATCACCCGGTCAAAACGCTCTTTGCCGCTCTTCAGCCGCTCGACCAGCCGCATGTACTCGAGGGCGGCGAAGCCGAACTCGTTGAAATAGATCTTGGTGCGGACCTCGGCCTCTTCAATCCGTTTGCAGATCTCCACTTCCTGCTCGCGGCTGAGCAGCGGAACCTGCCCCATCTGATGCAGGTACATGCGGATGGGATCGTCGAAAATATCGAGCCGCTCACCCTTGGCGGCCGCGGCGGCCTTCTCCCCCTCCTTGCGCGTCTTCTCGACATCGGCGGCCTCGATGACGTCGATCTCCATCGCGCGGAGAAGCTCCAGGTAGCCTTCCAGATCATCCGGATTGATGACCGTTTCGGGAATGATCTCGTTGATGTCCTCAAAGGTCAGATAGCCCTGTTCTTCCGCCAGACGGATCAATTCCTTGATCTTAATCTGGCGCTCTTCCCGACCGGCGCCGGTGACAGGGGATAATTTCGATGCGATCAGCGCGGCATTTTTCTTGCCTTTTTTGCCGGCAGGAACGGTGGCCAGACCCGTGGGCTCAGGAGTCTCGACAGACTCCTTGGGCTTGGCAACAGGGGCGGGCTTCACCGTTTTCGTTTTCGCTTTAACCAAAATTTTCTCCGGCTTTTTCGCTTTGTCCATGCCTTACCTCAAAACAAATAATGCCCCTTTTGGACATAAAAAACCTAGTATAGGGACCTAACAGAAAAATAACAATACCCTTCAATCCAAGGGATTGCAAGTGTTTTATATAAATCCGCTCAGGGAGCCGATGGCGCCAGAATTCGGGCCATGGCGGCCAAATCGGGCCGCTCGGCCTTGCCGGCCAGTTCCGCCGCCTGGACGGCCAGGTCCCGCGCCGGGATCAACTGGCCCAAGCCGAAGCGAATCCGGGCTGATTGGATCAACCGCTCCGCGGCCAAATCCGGTTTTCCGGCCAGCTGCCACTGCCGGGCCGCCCGCTCGAGGGCCGAGGCCCGTTCACTGAACCGGCCCGACTGCTTCCACTGGATGCTCTCGGAGTCAAAGGCCGTCGCCGCCTCGACGGCCTTCTCCGGTTCGGCTGCCAGGATCCGCCCCTGCACCCGCGCCGCCATGGCGTCGAAAACAGGATCAGCCTTCGCCTTGCCCTGTGCCAGCCGCGCCTCCATCAGGCTCTTTTTCGCCTCGCCCAGCCGTTCTCCGCCTTCCATGGCAGCGATCTCAGCCAGGGTCAGGTAAAGGCCGGCCTTCAAGCGCGACTCATTGGCCGGTTTGGCCGCGGGTGAAATACGCGCCAGTGCCTTCCCCGCCAGCTCACGGGCTTCCGCAGGCTT
>CAXNFL010000120.1:0-6434 GCA_964201555.1 Kiritimatiellia bacterium | reverse complement strand
AGCTCGTCAAGTACCCGGACCTGCCCCACGACGTCGAATCGCTCGACCTGTTCTGCGCGGCGCGGCCGGCGGACTGGGTGGACCGCATCGGCCGTTTCCGGTGGATGAACGGCCGGATCGTGGTGAACTTCGGGGCCAAGAAGGGCACGCCGCTGGACGAGCTGGTCAACGCGCGCAGCAACTTCCTGCGCTGGATCCTGGACAACAATTTCCCGTCGGACACCAAGGACCTGATCCGCAAGGCCATGGAGGGCGTCTACCCCATCCCCCCCGAAAAGCCGGCCGAACAGGTTTAATCCGGACAGCCCGCCGAATAGGCGCGGTCCCAATTTTTCGACACGGGGTCCAGGCCCTTCTTGCGCAGCATGGCGCGGAAGGCCTCCGCATCGCGGCTGTCGCTCACCTCAAACTGCCCCTCCGTCTCCGCCGCGGCCTGATAGCCCCCCACCGTGGTGCGGCTTCCCGCGCTCATCTTGGTGATGCCCAGCCCCGCCATGCCGTCGCGAAAGGCGGCATTCTCGCGGGTGGAAAGCACCAGCGGCAGCTCCGGCCGGCAGAGGCGGAAGGCGAAGACAAGCCGGGCCAGCAGCAAATCATCGACGTCAAACGCCGGCTCAAATCCGCCCTGCTGCGGCCGGATCCGCGGAAACGACACCGAAAAGCCCCCGCGCCAGTAGGCCTTCTCCAGGCTCTCCAGGTGACGGAACAGCGCCGTCACGTCCTGCACCGGATCCGCCAATCCCAAAAGGACGCCCAGCCCCACCGTGCGCATGCCCGCCGCCAACGCGCGCGCCGGCGCTTCGAGGCGAAACGCATAATCGCGCTTGGGGCCCCACCGGTGCAGCTTCTCATAAAGCACGGGATCGTAGGTCTCCTGGTAGAGGGTCACGCCCGTGCAACCCGCCTCCACCAGCCCGCGGTACTCCGCCTCGGTCATGGAGAACGACTCCACCGTCACCAGGTGAAACCGCTTCGCCGCCAGCGCCACGGCCGCGCGTAAATAGTCGTAATCCGCGCGCGGGGTGCGGTCTCCCGTCAGCAGCAGCACCTCTTCAAAGCCGAGCGCGTGAAGGGCGGCCAGCTCCGCCTCGATGGCGGCGGGCTCCAGCGCGCGGCGATTCTGATGGCGGTCCGAGGCAAAGCCGCAGTAGGCGCAGCCGCCGGGACAGAAGTTCGCCAGGTACAGCGGGGCATACAGGGAAATGGTGCGGCCGAAATGGCGGCGGGTGAGCGCCTGCGCCCGCTGCGCCATGCGCTCCAGATAGGGCGCGGCGGCGGGGCCGATGAGGGCCTCGAACTCGGCGGCGCCCGGAACCTCGGCCGCCAGGGCGCGGCGTACGGCGAGATCCGTACTCATGGCGCGGCCTTGCGCAGAAAGGAGGTGAGCGGGCTGGTGGCGACGGCTTCCTCGCCACGGGCCATAAGCCCGGCCAGGCGCGCCTCGCGACCAGCCCGCACGGCGGCGGCAAAGGCGGCGGCCATGCGCGCCGGATCCTCCGCGGCCGCGATGGCGCTGTTCACCAGCACGGCCTCGCAGCCCATCTCCAGGGCGGCGGCGGCCTCGGAAGGCGCCCGCAGCCCGGCATCCACGATCACCGGAATCCCGCTGTCCCGTACGATACGCTGGATCATGTCCCACATCCGCAGCCCCTGCCCGCTGCCGATGGCGGAGCCGAGCGGCATGACGGAGGCGCAGCCCACCTCCTCAAGGCGCTTGGCCAGCACCGGATCGGCGGGAATATAGGGCATGACCACAAAGCCTTCCTTCGCCAGGATGCGGGCGGCTTCGTAGGTCTCGATGGCGTCGGGCAGGAGATGGTGGGGATTCGGGTGAATCTCCACCTTGATGAACGGGCTGCCGCACAGGTCGCGGGCGATATGGGCCGCGCGCACCGCCTCGGCCGCGTTCATCGCGCCCGAGGTGTTGGGCATGAGCGTGAGGCCGGGCAAGGACGCCAGCACGGCGGCCGGATCCTCCTCCGGCCGCTCGGAGTTGAAGCGGCGCAGGGCCACGGTGATCAGCTGCGCCCCGGCGGCGACAGCGGCGCGGCGAAGCGTGTCGCCGTCCGCAAACTTTCCTGTGCCCAGGATCAGGCGCGACGTGAAGGCGCGCCCTCCCAGTATCAGCGGTTTATCCGTCATCCTGTCCCCTATCCGCCCCCGGCGAAGGCAAGTATTTCAATCTGATCGCCCTCGCTCAATGTCCGCTGCTCCCGCTCCTGGAGCGGCACCAGATCGCCGTTCAGGAGCACGGCCACCCGGCCGGGCTCGACGCGGCGGCTGGCCAGGAAATCGGCCACCCGCGCGGGCCCGTCATACCGGACGACCTCTCCGTTCACCGTCAGGTTCATGGCTATCCCTGCCGGAGCGCCTGGTCCATGTCGGCCTTGATGTCCTCGACATCCTCCAGGCCCACGGAGAGGCGGATGTAATCGGCGGTGACGCCGGTGGCCGCCTGCTCGGCCTCGGACAGCTGCTGATGCGTCGTCGACGCCGGATGAATGACCAGCGTCTTGGCGTCGCCGATATTGGCCACGTGGGAGAGCAGCTTCACCGAGTCGATGAACTTCTTGCCGGCGGCCAGGCCGCCCTTGACCCCGAAGCCCAGCAAGCCGCCGAAGCCCTTCTTCAGGTACTTCGAGGCGACCGCGTGGTTGGGGTTGTCAGGCAGGCCGGGGTAGTTGACCCAGCTGACCAGGGGATGCTTCTGGAGCCAGCGCGCCATCTCGAGCGCGTTGGAGGAGTGGCGCAGCTGCCGCATCGGAAGGGTCTCCAGCCCGATCAGGAACTCGTGGGCGTTGAAGGGGCTCATGGCGGCGCCGAGGTCGCGCAGCAGGGTCACGCGCACCTTCAGGATGAAGGCCACATTGCCCATGCCCGGCACATCGCCCAGCGCATCCCAGAACACCAGCCCGTGGTAGCTCGGATCGGGCTCGGTGAACTCGGGGAACTTGCCGGTGTTCCACTTGAACCGGCCGGAATCCACGATGACGCCGCCCAGCGAGGTGCCGTGGCCGCCGATATATTTGGTGGCGGAGGCGACGATGATGTCAGCGCCGAAGTCGAAGGGCCGCACCAGGCCGACGCCCACGGTGTTGTCGACGATCAGCGGGATTCCGGCCTCATGGGCGATCTTGGCCAGCGCCTCGAAGTCCGGCACATCCAGCTTGGGGTTGCCGATGGTCTCGCAGTAGAGGGCGCGGGTCTTGGGGGTGATGGCCTTCTTGAAGGCGGCGGAATCGCGGGAGTCGACGAACGTGACGCTGCGTCCGATCTTCGGGAAGGTGTTGTGGAAGAGCTGGTAGGTGCCGCCGTAGAGGTTGTTGCCGGCCACGACGTGATCGCCCAGGCGGGTGATGGCGAGGAGGGCGTAGGTGATGGCGGCCTGCCCGGAGGCGACGGCGAGGGCGCCGGTGCCGCCTTCGATGGCGGCCACGCGCTTCTCGAACACATCGTTGGTCGGGTTCATCAGGCGCGTGTAGATGTTGCCGAACTCCTTGAGGGCAAAGAGGTTGGCGGCGTGCTCCGAGCTTTTGAACACATAGGCGGTGGTTTGGTAGATCGGCACGGCGCGGGATCCGGTGGTGGGATCGGCGACCTGGCCCGCATGCAGGGCGAGGGTATCGAGTTTGTAGTCGGACATGGCGTTTTTCCCTTTCGTTGACGGTTGCAGTTTAGAGTAAACGGACGCGATCTCAAATGAATTGTCAGATATTGAAATCCGAGCCGGTGCGGGCTTTATCGGCGAGTTCGCCGATGCTTGTCCCGGTCAGGACCTGCTTGAGCGCCTTGTCGGCCCGGCTCCAGAGCGCCCGGGTCGAGCAGGAGTCCGAGCGCGAGCAAGCCTGCCCGGACGCGCAGGGCGCGACGGTGAGGCGGCCCTCCATGACCTCAAGCACGCGCGCCACGGTGAGCTGATGGGGATCCCCGGCCAGGGAGAACCCGCCGGCCTTGCCGCGGTGGCTGTTGACGATGCCGGCGGCCTTGAGGCGGATGAGGATCTGCTCGACGTAATCGGGGCTGATTCCCTCCGCCTCGGCGATGGCCTGCTTTTTGGCGGGCCCCTCCTCGCGCCGCGCGGCCAGGTACACCAGCACCCGCGTCGCATAGCGCCCCTTGGTCGTGAATCCCATCATCGTCGATTCCGTTCTTTTATGTTGATCAAGTTACTTGGGTATAGTACCGTATTCGACATGAGACGCAAATCATTTTTTTCAGGAAAGGAAAAATCAAGATGAAATGGGCCAAGGATAACTCTCTCTCCATCGGGCATACGCCGCTCGTCCAATTGCGCAAAGTCGCCGGCTCCAAGGCGCTCGTTCTGGCCAAGATCGAAAGCCGCAACCCCGCGGGTTCCGTCAAATGCCGCATCGGCGCCAATATGATCTGGGACGCCGAAGCCCGCGGCGTGCTCAAGCCAGGCATGGAAATCCTCGAGCCCACCAGCGGCAACACCGGCATCGCCCTCGCCTTCGTCGGCGCCACGCGCGGCTACAAGGTGACCCTCACCATGCCCGAAACCATGAGCCTGGAGCGCCGCAAGATCCTCAAGGCCTTCGGCGCCAACATCGAGCTCACGGCCGGCGACAAGGGCATGCGCGGGGCCATCACCCGCTCCGAGGAGATGGCCGCCGCCAATCCCGGCCGCTATTTCCTGCCGCGGCAATTCGATAATCCGGCCAATCCCGAAATCCACTTCAAGACAACCGGCCCCGAGATCTGGAGCGACACCGAAGGCACCGTCGATGTGCTCATCGCCGGCGTCGGCACGGGCGGCACCATCAGCGGCATCAGCCGATTCCTCAAGCGCGAAAAGGGCCGCCGGGTGCTCAGCGTGGCCGTGGAGCCCCAGAACAGCCCCGTCATCACCCAGCATCTCGCCGGCCAGCCCCTGAAGCCCGGCCCCCATGCCATCCAGGGCATCGGCGCCGGCTTCATCCCCGCCGTGCTCGACCTCTCGCTCATCGACCGCGTCGAGCGGGTTGAGAACGAGGAAGCCATGGAGTTCGCCCGCCGCCTCGCCGTGGAGGAAGGCATCCTCTCCGGCATCTCGTGCGGAGCCGCGGCCGCCGTGGCCGCGCGCCTGGCCGCCCTGCCCGAGTTCGAAGGCAAGACGATCGTCGTGATCCTGCCCGATTCCGGGGAGCGCTATTTATCCACCGCCCTGTTCACGGCCTGACCTTTATGAATGACCTGATCGCCCGCATCAACATCCTCCGGAAGGAAAAGCGCGCCGTCATCCTGGCGCACAATTACCAGATCCCGGAGGTGCAGGACCTGGCCGACTTCACCGGCGATTCGCTGGAGCTCAGCCGCAAGGCCGCCGCCACCGACGCCCGGGTCATTGTCTTCTGCGGAGTCTGGTTCATGGCCGAAACGGCCGCCATCCTCTGCCCCGGCAAGACCATCCTCATCCCCGACCGCCACGCCGGCTGCCCCATGGTGGATATGGCGCCAGCCGATGAGGTCCGGGCGTTCAAGACCAAGCACCCCGGCGCCGTGGTGGTGACCTACGTCAACTCCAGCGCCGAGGTGAAGGCCGAAAGCGATATCTGCTGCACCTCGGCCAACGCCGTGGCGGTGGTGGAGTCGATTCCCCGCGACCGGGAGATCCTGTTCGTGCCCGATCGCAACCTGGGCGCGTATGTGGCCGCCCGCACCGGGCGTCCCCTGATCCTCTACCCGGGCTACTGCCCCACCCACGCCCGCCTCCAGCCGCCGGACGTGCGGCGGGCGCGAGCCGCGCACCCGGGCGCGCCGGTGCTCATTCATCCCGAATGCAATCCCGAAGTGGTAGCCCTCGCCGACGCCGTCCTCTCCACGAGCGGCATGTGCCGCTTCGCGAAGGAGTCCCCGGCCGGGGAGTTGATCGTCGGGACCGAGCTCGGGTTGCTGCACCGGCTGAAACTCGAAAATCCGTCCAAGAAGTTTTTCGCGCTCTCCGAGCACGCGCTCTGCCCGAACATGAAGAAGATCACCGTGGAAAAAGTTTTGTTCGCGCTCGAGGACAACCAGGTCGAGGTCACGGTTCCCCCGGACATCCGCCTCCGCGCGCGGCTGGCGGTCGACCGGATGGTGGCCATTTCCTGATCAGGCGTGATTGCGCAGCTTCAGCTCCACCGGATGCGGATTGAGATAGGTCTGCCGTGCCAGGTAGGCCACGCCGCACTGGCGGATGAAATGCTTGAACAGCGTGATGGGCACGATCAGGGGCACCAGCTCGCCCTGGTAATCCTTAATGGCGCCCTCCAGCTCCCGCCGCTCCGCCTCGGGCAGGCGCTCCCGGAAATAGCCCAGCATGTGGTGCAGCACATTCACATGCCGCGGCACCGTGGCCTGCTCGCCCAGCGCGGTCAGCAGGCGCGCCTCATACGCCGCCGCCCGCTCCGCGGCATTGCCGGGCGCGGTCGAGGCCGCCAGCCGGCCCAGCTCCG
>CAXNFL010000119.1:0-6436 GCA_964201555.1 Kiritimatiellia bacterium | reverse complement strand
TTCAGCATGGTCTGCAAAAGCTACGGGCTCGTGATCCTGGCCCTGATCGGCATCGCGGTCGTAATGGTCCGCCAGTACCTGGCCACCGCGAAAGGGCGCCTGTGGTGGCATAAAACCCAGCTCAAGCTGCCCGTCATCCACGGCATCGTGCAGGCCAGCGCCTTCGCCCAGTTCGCCCGCACGCTCAGCACCCTGCTCTCCAACGGCGTGCCCGTCCTCCAGTCGCTGGCCATCGTCGAGCGCATTATCGGCAACGCCGTGCTGGCCCAGGAAATCCACAACGCCCGCGAGAAGGTGACCGACGGCACCACCATTTCGCGCCCCCTGGCCGCCGGCGGCATCTTCCCGCCCATGATCACCGACATGCTGGCGGTCGGCGAGCAGACGGGCGACGTCTCCGGCTCGCTGCTCCACATCGCCAACCGCTACGAGCGGGAGCTCGACCGGAGCATCAAGATCTTCACCACCCTGCTGGAGCCCATCATGATCGTGGTCATCGCCGCCCTGGTCGGGTTCGTGGCCATCTCCATGCTCATGGCCGTGTTTGAAATGACCAGCGGGCTGGGCGGGTAGCCGGCGGGCGGCCCCCGGGCTCGAAGAACCTTGCAACCGCGTTCCGGAAAGAGCATAATTGACAGTGATCAGAACCAAAAGGAATCGACTATGACATCCCGCTCCTCCCGCCGCTCCGGTTTCACCCTCATTGAAATCATGCTGGTCGTGGTCATCATCGGAATCCTGGCGGCCGTGGCCGTCCCCCGGCTCGGCTCGAACCTCGCCAAGGCCCAGATCAACGCCACCCGCGGCACCATCAAAACGCTCGACACCTCGATCGACTCCTACATGCTCGATCACAGCGCCAAGCTGCCCAATGCGCTGACGGAACTGCTTCCCTACATCAAGAATGCCAAATCGGTTCCGAAAGACGGCTGGGGTCAGGATTTCAGCTATACGCCCAACCAGTCGGACGGGTCGTACAAGATCGCCTCCCCGGGCCCCGATAACGTGATGGGCAATGAGGATGACGTTACGAACTAATCGCGGCTTCACGCTGATCGAGGTTCTGCTGGTGGCGGTGATCATCGGATTCGTCGCCGCCATTGCCACGCCTTCCTTCGTGAACTCCCTCAAGGGCCAGCGCCTGCGGCAGGCCACCCGGACCGTCATGAGCTGCGGCCGGTACGCGCGAACCATGTCGGTCTCCCGCCAGCAATCCATGAACCTCATCCTGACCATCGGCAGCGGCCACGTCGCCGTGGAGGAAGGGCCCGCCCCGCGGCGCAGCGCGGAAGCGATCTACACCCGGGACCAGGTCGAAGCCCTCTCCAACGATGCCCCGCACAAGCTCTCCCCCCTGGACGAGCCCCCGCCCGCAAAAGCCCCCGCCGAGCCCCTGCCCTCCCGCAGCCTGGCGCGCGATCTCGAAGGCGTGAAGGTCAAAAGCCTGTCGATCCATGACGGGCTCCAAACGGAGGAAGGCGTCGTCCGCATCACGTACAAGAGCAACGGCACCTGTCCGCCCTACGAAGTGGTGCTGGCCGATGAGGACGGAACCGAATCGGTCATCCTGGTCGACTTCCTGGGAGACGCCACGCATGAGGAAAAATAACCGTCGCGGCCTCACCCTGCTCGAAGTCGTCCTGGCCCTGGCCATCATCGGCTTCGGCGTGGCTGCCCTTTCCACCGCCACCTCCCGCTGCCTGGCCCTGGTGACCACCTCCAAAACCTATCACAAGGCCCGCTACGCCCTGGAGCTGGCCGAGCTGAAGTTCCCCCTCGTTGAAGTGGACGGCGAACTGGCCAACAAGGAGGTCCCCGACACCGAAATCCTCCCCGGCTTCACCTTCACCCGCACGGCGGAGTCGCCCGCCGACTACGAGGAGACCGGCCTCTTCCTGCTCCGCAACCGGGTCAGCTGGGAAGGCACCGGCAGCAACACCTACGAGGAAACCCTCCGGTATCTGTATTACACCAACGACCTTGAGGGGGAGGCGAAGAGCCCATGAACCACTCCCGCCGCGCCGGCTTCACCCTTCTGGAAATCACCGTCGCCGTGACCATCCTGGTCCTGGCGATGACCGTCATCGTGCTGACGTTCTCCAACATTTCCCGCGCCTGGCGCGATGGCACCACCGCCGCGGCCGGCCTGAATCACGCCGACGCCATCCTGGACCAGCTCGTCTCCGGCCTCCGCTCGAGCTACTACAAGAAGCCCGGCAAACAGGGCGCCGCCACCTACGGCTTCTGGCTGGAAAACGAGGGCAGCGGGGCGAGCGCCCGCGATTCGATCAGCTGGGTGAAGACGGGCTCCGCCCTTCTCGACCCCGACTCGCAGGAGGTCTCCTCCCTGCACCGCGTGGTGTTCACGGTGGCGGACGACGAAAAGGGGCGCTCCTGCGCGGCGGTCAAGGCGTGGCGGCCGTTCGGGCAGCCGGACGAGTTCGACCCCGAAAAGGACGCGCCGTTCTTCTTTGTTTCCTCGGCCGTGGCGGGCTTCGACTGCGAGGTCAGCACGAACGTCGATGTCGGCGGCGACATCGACTGGGAAGAAGACTGGGACAAGACCAACAGCATCCCGCTTCATCTTCATCTCAGCCTGTATCTGAAATCGGGGGAGGCCGGCAGCGAGCCGCTCAAGGTCGAGCGGCTGGTCGACATCCCCATAGCCCCCCTCTCCTGGTGACCGCCCCCATGAACCGAGCCCCCTCCCATTTCCGCCGCCGCTCCGGTTCCGCCCTGATCATCGCGCTCTGGGTCATCGCCCTGCTGTCGCTGATGATCGGCTCCTTCGCCTTTGAAATGAAGCTGGAGTCCCGGATCGCCAGCTATTACCGCCAGCGCCTCAAGGCGGAGAAGCTGGCGCAGTCGGGGATCGACAAGGCCCGCTTCCTGCTGGCGCAAAGCGCGGAAATCAACCCCGTCAACCCCGACGACACGCACGCCGACAAAGGCTGGTACGACAAGGCCAAGCGGCTCAAGGAAGGCCTGAACGTGGTGCACACCACGGAAACGCTGGGGGAGGGCGAGCTCAGCCTCACCCTCGTGCCCGAGCCCTCCCTCATCAACGTGAACGAGCTGAAAACCCCGGGGGACTGGGAGGGCATCTTCGACCTGGGCGGCATCCCCGAAGAGGAGTGGCCCCAGCTCTACGACGCCTTCATGGACTGGATCGACGCGGACGACGTGCCGCACCCGAACGGGGTGGAAAGCGACGACTATTACCTCAAGCTGGACAAGCCCTACCGGGCTAAAAACGGGCCGCTGGACACGGTCGACGAACTCCTCCTCATCAAGGGGTTCACCAACACCTATTACTATGGAGGGGTGCTGGAAACCCCGGGGGGACGCGGCGAAAGCAACGAAACCAAGACGATCAAGGGGATCGCCGGCCTGCTGACCACCTACGGAGGCCGCCAGGTGAACATCAATGCCGCCTCGCTGGACGTGCTCAAGGCCATTTCGATGGATATCGACCAGCCGCTGGCCGAGGAGATCATCCGGGAACGGGAAGGCGATCCGGAGTTCCCCGACGAAGACACCTCCTACAAAAACGGCGAGGATTTCTTCAATCGCTTTTCCGATTATCCGGACTTGAGAAACCGGCTGAAAGATCGTATAACCACTCAGTCGCAGATCATTCGCATCGTCAGCGTCGGCCGCGTCGGGGATGTGACGTGGACCGTCTCGTGCATTGCGGAGCAGGATAAGGGCTCGTTCCGGATCCTGCGCTGGCAGGAAGAAACGGCCTTGTAAGGAGTCGGATGGGCAAGCCGGAAAATCAAGTCATCGCGCTGCGCGGCGGGGCGTTCGAATGGACGCGCCTGCGCCAGGGGCGTGACGGTTGGGAGCTCGACGCGTCCGGCAGGGAAGCCCTTCCGGACGGATCGGATCCAATCCGTTCCATGGCCCAGCCGACTCCGGAAGTCGCCGCGGCCCTGAACGGCGTCGTGCATGCGATGGCCGGCCGGCACGCGACGCTCGTCATGCCCGGCTCCTGCGCCATCCAGCGTGTGGTCGTCCTGCCCGCCACCGATCCGCGCGAACTCGCCGGCATGGTGGAGCTGCAGATCGACGCGCTTTCCCCCTTCCCGCCCGAAAGCGTGGCCTATTCCTATGAAGTGCTGGACAAGGGCGAAGCCTCCACACGCGTCCTGATCGCCATTGTCCAGAAAACGATCGTCGAATCCATCGGCGCGGCCCTGCACCACCGCAAGCTGCTGATCGATCGCCTGACCCTCAGCACACCCGGCTGGTGGGCGATCCTGCGCCGCCGGCCCGCCCTTAGCGAGCCCGGCCGCCGGGTTCTCCTGATCGCCGAAAACCAGTCGTGCGACCTTCTGGTGACGGACGACGGCGTGCCGGTCCTGGTGCGGTCGCATGCCCTTCTGGAAGGGCTTTCGCAGGAGGAGTTCGCCCAGGACATCGCCGAGGAAACCGTCTCGGCCATGACGGCCCTGGAGGTGGAGCACGGCGCCAAGCCCCTCGCCGGGTTCATCATCTGGATGGGCGCCGCCGCCCCGGCCGCCCTGCCGGCCGCGCTGGCCGACGCCGGCGGCTGGGCTATCCAGCAGGAAGCGCTCGACTCGCTCGGCTCGCTGAGCGAAGGCGTGGCCCGCCAGGTGGACAGCGGAACCGGGGCCCAGCTCGATCTCGTTCCGGAAGCCTGGCGCCTCGAGGAGAAAAACCGCCGCATCAAGCACGGCCTGGTGCTGGCCTCCGCCGTCGTCCTCGTCCTTTGGCTTCTGGCCATCGGCGGCATCCTCGCGTGGCAGGAGCTGCAGGGCCGGAACCTGATCCGGCTGGAAAAGCAGCTGGCCGCCGTCAAGCCCGCCGCCCAGGACGTGCGCGATGCGCGGCGGCGCGTCCAGGCCCTCAGCCTCTATGGCGACATCTCCCACTCGGCCCTGGAATGCCTCCGCGAGCTGACCTCGCTCATGCCCGAGGGGATTGAGCTGAACCAGGTCACCTTCGAAAAGGGAAAAGCCGTGGCCCTGTCGGGCGAAGCGCCGGCCTCCCAGGCGGTCTACGACTTCAAGAAGGCCCTCGACGCCTCCAGCCTCTTCCACGGCA
Source organism: Kiritimatiellia bacterium (assembly GCA_964201555.1). Taxonomy (GTDB): domain Bacteria; phylum Verrucomicrobiota; class Kiritimatiellia; order CAIKKV01; family CAIKKV01; genus CAIKKV01. Next base: position 1,366 of record CAXNFL010000119.1, on the reverse strand, counting down.
CCGAGCTGCAGGGGCCCGTCCGCTCCCGGAACCGGGAAACCTTCCGCATCGCCATCGCTTTACTGGAGGCCGCGGAATGAAACTGACCCTTCGCGAACTGATGTTGGCCTGGATCACCTGCGTGGTGCTCCTGTTTCTCCCCACCTGGTACTTCTTCGCCGCCCCCCGCCTGGCCGCCGCCCGGGACAAGCTGGATCGGCAGGAGACCCTCCGGGCCGACCTGGACAGCGAAACCAAGATGCTGAACCAGAAAGCCGTCTGGCAGGGCAAGCTGGACGAATCCCTGAAAACGCTTTCCAGCTTCCCCGAAACGCAGGATGTCACGGCCGACATGCTGATCAAAGTCGAGAACGTGGCCACCTCGAACAGCCTGGTCCTGACCCGGCGGGAGCCGCAGAAGGAGCGCCGCCATGGCGGCCTGGGCTCGCTGGACATCAAATGCAACTGGGAAGGCTCCCTCGACGCGCTGACCCATTTCCTGTTTGCCCTCCAGCAGGATCATGGTATGCTCGACATTAGCCAGCTCTACATCAAGTCCGAGAACAAGGGACTGCTCAAGGGAACATTCACCATCAACTGCTCGTACGTGCGCCGGAAGGCGTCGGAGTAGCCAAGCATAAGGATCCGTATGATGCACGGGAAACGCATGTTCCTCGCGGCGCTGACCGCCCTCCTGGCGGCTCTTTCGCCGTTCGCCTCCGCACAGACTCCGCCCGCCCCCCAGGCGCCCCCCAGGGTGCCCCAGATGGTCCGCCCCATCCGCCAGACCCCGACGCCCAGGCCGGAGGAGCCCAAACCGGAGGCGGCCGCCGCAAACGCCACGGAAGCGGCCGCCGACGAGACGGCCGCCGCCGCCGCGCCCGCCTCGGAGAGCGGGGACAAGATGCTCTCCCTCAAGTTCAGCGACACGCCGCTCGAAATGGTGCTGGACCGCTATTCCGAGCTGACCGGCCGCACCATCCTGATGGCGCCGGGCGTCAAGGTCAACATCACCCTGCGCATCGAAAAGCGGGTCACCGTCCCCCAGGCCGTCGCCGCCATCGAGGCCGTCCTGGCCATGAACAACATCGCGCTCGTCAATGAAGGCGAGATGTTCGTCAAGGTCGTCCCGATCAATACGGCCCGCCAGGAGGCCCAGCCGCTCCGCACCAGCCAGGATGCGGCGCTCAAGGACGGCAACTACCTGATCAGCGAAATCATCCCGCTCAAGCATATCGAGGTCGCCGACGCCCAGGCCGCCATCGCCACCGTCGTCCATCCGTACGCCAACATCCAGGCCCTCATCCGCATCAACAGCCTGCTCGTCACCGACACCCAGTCGAACCTCGAGCGCGTCAAGCAGCTCCTCGCCCTCATCGACCAGCCC
>CAXNFL010000118.1:0-6464 GCA_964201555.1 Kiritimatiellia bacterium | reverse complement strand
TCCCCGGAATCGCGGTCGGCCAGGGTTTTGATTTCGGCGATGCGCTCGGCGTTGACCCGGATCAAGGCGCGGGTTTGATCGAGCCGGGAGCGGTATTCGCCGCACACCTGCATCTGGTCTTCCATCCGGCGATCCGTGGAGGCCATCGTGTTGCGCAGGTCATGATCGGACGTTTCGGCCGCTTCCAGATCGGCATGCAGCGCCTGGATGGTGGAGGCCAGCGTTTGAAGGCGGGTCGACTGTTCGCCGATTTCGGCGTCCATGGCGCGAAGCTTGTCGCGGGTGACGACCACATCGACTTTCTTCAATTCTTCCCGGAGTTCCTTGTAGCGGCGGGCCTTGCCGGCCTGGCGCTGAAGCGATCCGATCTGGCGCTTGACCTCGCGGATGACATCCTGCAGGCGGAGCAGGTTCTGGTCGGTCTGCTCCAGCTTGCGGAGGGACTCCCTCTTGTCGGCCTTGAACTTGGTGATGCCGCTGGCCTCTTCGAAGACTTCCCGGCGGTCTTCGGGGCGGGAGCTGAGGATCTGGTCGATCCGGCCTTGCTCCATGAGGGAATAGGAGGATGTGCCGATGCCGGTGCCCATGAAGAGCCGGTGGATGTCCTTGAGGCGGCAGGGGACTTTGTTCAGGAAATACTGGCCTTCGCCCGAGCGGAACACGCGGCGGGTGACGGTGACCTCGTCATAGTCGGTCTGGAGGACGCCTTCGCAGTCGGTAAAGGTGATGCTGACTTCGGCCAGGTTGAGGGGTTTGCGGGAGTCCGTGCCGTTGAAGATGCAATCTTCCATCTTGTGGCCGCGCAGGGCCTTGGCGCTCTGTTCGCCCAGCACCCAGCGCACGGCGTCGGAGACATTGCTTTTGCCGCAGCCGTTGGGGCCGACAATGGCAGTCATGCCGGGGGTGAACTCCAGCCGGGTGCGGTCGGCGAAGCTTTTGAAGCCGGTCATGTCGAGGCTTTTCAGGTACACGGGAAGCCCTTCCTGCGGGTATGTTGCAAAGCCGCTTTTATAGCACAAAACCCGGCGGCGGCGCAATCCCCGAGAAGCGATTTTCAGCAATTCTTTTTAGGATCCGGATCGGTCTGTTGGGGGGCCTTAATCCTCGCCTAAGGCAGAAGATGGTTCCCGTCCACACGCCCATCAACAGGGCCCCTAAATGCTTATTTGAGCTGTTTTAAAGGGCTTTTTTGCGTGAAACAACCGACAACAAAACCGTCTTCCTTGCCCCTGTCCACGCCTTATCAGGCGCGGCTACACCAACTTGCAGTCCGTGTGCCATGCCAAAAGAATAGACCATGTCCGGCCGCATGCAATAAGGCGATAGGCATTGATTCAAAAGCCCCAATTGGCTATGATGAAAAATTAAACCAAAGGAGCGGATCGTGTCTCGTGCGCAGTTTGTCATCACGGGCGGGTGCGGATTTGTCGGCTCCTCGCTGGCCTTGCGGTTGAAGGCGCGGCATCCGGGCGCCCGCATTGTGGTCCTGGACAATTTTTACCGGGCCGGATCCCGGCTGAATATTCCCCGGCTTACCCGGGCCTCGATCGAGGTCGTGGAGGGGGATGTGCGGCGCAAGGCCGACTTGGAAGGGCTCGGCGGCGCGGATTTGATCATCGATGCCGCGGCCGAGCCCTCGGTCATGGCCGGCGCCGGGGGAACCGGGGCCGACTACGTGGTGGACACCAACCTGGTGGGCACGCTCCACCTGCTCGAATGCGCCCGGCGCTGGCGCAGCCGCCTGTTGTTTCTGTCGACCAGCCGGGTCTATCCGGTTGAATCCCTGCGGGGCATCCGGTTGACGGAGGGACCGGAGCGCTTTGAAATCGATCCGGCCCAGACGCTTCCCGGTATCACGGAAAAAGGGATTGCCGCTGATTTTCCGCTGGAAGGCGCCCGGACGCTTTATGGATCCACCAAGCTGGCCTCCGAGATCATGGTCCGGGAATATGCCGCCCAGTTCGGGCTTGATGCGGTCGTAAATCGCTGCGGTGTCATTGCCGGCCCCTGGCAGATGGGCAAGGCGGATCAGGGCGTGGTCGCGCTCTGGGTGGCGCGTCATTTGTATGGCCTGCCCTTGCGGTACATCGGCTATGGGGGAAAGCAGGTGCGCGACGTTCTTCACGTGGAGGATCTGGCCGATCTGGTGGTTCTCCAGGCGGAGCGCGGGGCTGCGTTCCATGGAGAGGTGTTCATGGTCGGCGGCGGGCGGGGCTGCAGCGCCTCGCTGCGGGAGTTGACCGGCCTGTGCAGGCGCGTCACCGGGCGGGAGATACCGGTCGGGCTGGAGCCCTCCGTGCGCGAGGGGGATGTGCCGCTTTATATCACCGACGGCACGGGGACGGAAGCCGCGCTGGGCTGGAAGCCGGCGCGCACCATGCAATCCGTGGTGGCGGACATCGCCTCATGGATTGAGGGGAACAAGGAATCTTTGAGGCCGGTTCTCGCCGGTTAGCATCGGAAAGGGCGCTATGAAAACCGCAATTGTGACAGGGTCCGGAGGCTTGGTGGGCGGGGAAACCGCCCGGTTTTACCTGAAGCAGGGCTGGCGGGTCGTGGGCGTCGACAACGATATGCGGGCCCGCTTCTTCGGTCCCGAAGCCTCCACGCGCTGGCATCTGGATGAGTTGCGCGAGGCTTTCCCCGCCTATATCCACGTCGATGCCGATATCCGCGACGCCGCCGCCATGGATCGGCTCTTCGGCGAGCACGGGGCGGACGTGGAGCTGGTGGTGCATACGGCGGCCCAGCCGTCGCACGATTGGGCGGCGTCGGACCCGCAGACCGATTTCACGGTCAACGCCAACGGCACGCTGACCGTGCTGGAAGCGGTCCGCAAGCATACGCCGAAGGCCGTCTTTATTTTCACCTCCACGAACAAGGTGTACGGGGACACGCCCAACCGGTTGCCGCTTGTTGAGAAGGAGACGCGCTGGGAGATCGCGGCCGATCATCCGTATGCCGCCCATGGCATTGACGAGTCCATGTCCATTGACCAGACCAAGCACAGCCTGTTTGGCGCCTCCAAGGTGGCGGCCGACGTGCTGGTGCAGGAGTATGGCCGGTATTTCGACATGCCGACGGCCGTCTTCCGGGGCGGGTGCCTGACGGGGCCCGGCCACTCGGGCACGCGGCTGCACGGGTTCCTGTCGTACCTGATGAAGTGCGCCGTGAGCGGCCGGGAGTATGTCATTTACGGGTACAAAGGCAAGCAGGTGCGGGACAATATCCACAGCCACGACCTGGTGCGGGCTTTTGATGAGTTCCGGAAGGCCCCGCGGCCCGGCGAAGTGTATAACATGGGCGGGAGCCGGTTCAGCAACTGCTCCATGACCGAGGGGATCGCGCTTTGTGAGCAGATCGCCGGGAAGAAGATGAATGTCCGCTACTCGGACGAGAACCGGATCGGCGATCACATCTGGTGGGTCAGCAGTGTTGAAAAGTTCAAGGCGCACTATCCCGGCTGGCGCCTGACCTATGACGTCCCGGCCATCCTGAAAGAGATCTTCCAGGCGAGCACATGATTTTAAGCATCGTTATCCCCACCCGGCAGGAAGGCAAGCGCATCGGAGATTACCTGGGCGCGTTGGCCTGGGCCTTCCAGGCAGGCCTTGCGGAGCTCCTGGTGGTGGATAATGGATCGACCGACGGCACGCCCGAGCGGGCCATCGAGGGGGGTGCCCGCGTCTTTCAGCAGGGGCCGGAGCGCAGCGCTCAGCGCAATCGGGGCGCCCGGGAGGCGGCCGGCGAGTTCCTGCTGTTTGTGGATGCCGACATGCGCATTCCCCGCCCGACGCTGGAGGAAATCCTGGCCCGCCTCCAGTCGGCCGATCCGCCCGACGCCTTGTATATCCGCGAACAGATGGCCGGCCAGGGGTGGTGGGTACGCGTGCGGAACTTCGAGCGGTCATTTTACGACGCGACCTGTATCGATGGACTGCGGGTGATCCGCAAAACGGTGTTCCAGCAGGCCGGCGGATTTGACGAAGCCCTGTATGCCGGCGAGGATTGGGACCTGGATCGCCGCGTGCTGGCGATAACCAGCCGCGTGGCGTTGACCGCCGGGCATCTGGTCCATGACGAAGGGTTGTTTTCGCTTAGCCGGTTCTTGGGCAAGAAAGCGTATTATGGGGGGAATTTCGAGCAGTATTGCCGGAAGTGGAACTGGGATGCCACCGTACGCCGCCAGTTCGGCGTGCGCTACCGGTTCTGGACCGTTTTTACGGAGAACGGGAAGTGGAAGCGCAGTTTTGCCCGGCCTGACCTCCTGGCTGGCGTCTGGCTTCTGAAGGCTCTTGTGGGTGTGTCGGTCTTGCTGTCCATGCGGCGGGCGCGAAAGCTGAAGGAGTCTGGACATGACGGCTGACAGCGGGGCCACTCCACGTGTTTCGGTGGTGATACCCACCTACAACCGGAAAAATGATGCGGTTGAGTGCGTTGAATCGCTCCTGAAGTCTACATGGACCGACATGGAGATCATAGTGGTGGACAATGCGTCCGTCGATGGCACGTCCGAATTGTTGCGCGATCGGTTTGGCGACCGGATCCGCCTGGTTCGCAGTGAGGTGAATCTTTATGCGGGCGGCGGTCGCAATTTGGGGGCCGCCCATGCCCGGGGCGAGTGGCTGGTGTTTGTGGATAGCGATAATATCGTTGATCCCGGCATGATTGAGGCCTTGATGACAGGGGCGCTGGCACAGCCGGCGGAGTGTCTCGGCTTGTATGGGCCGCTGATGTATTATGCCGATCGGCCGGACACCATATGCCTGGTCAGCGGGGACATCAGCCTGTGGACCAGCCTGACGCATTGGACCGGAAACCGCGAGCAAGACACGGGACAGTATCGGGAGACGGCGAGCATTCCGACGGGTCATATTCCGAACTTGTTCATGATTCTGAGGAGTTTGTATTCCGAGCTGGGAGGCATTGAGGCCCGCTATCAGATGCATTACGAGGAATCGGATCTCGCGGAGCGGGTGAAGCGCATGGGCCGTGACGTCCTTGTTTTTCCGCAAGCCAAAACGTGGCACAAGATTCCGTACGAGAAGCCCAAGGGGGATAAGCAGTTTGACGGACAGCACAATCAGCTGCTTTATTATTCGGTCCGGAACAGGATCTGGTATATGAAGCGATTTGCCTCGGCGCTTCAGCTATCGGTGTATTTTCTTTTATTCGGCCCGCTGTTGCTGGCCATTCAACTTTCGATGTGCCTACGGAACGGGCAGCCCCGGCTTCTTTTCATTGTGGCGAAAGGTTATTGGGACGGCTGGCGGGAGAATGTGTCCGGGAGGTGCTCTTGAAAACGGGAGTCCTTATTCTATCCCCGACCATTTTTCCCGATGTGGGCGGGGTTGAGACCCATTTATTCGATCTGATTAAGGAAGTTCGGAAAGAGCGCGATCTAGAGGCCTATGCGTTTTCCTACAAGCCGATTGTGACGGAGGTTGATGACTATCTTCCCCGCGAGGCTGAAGGAAATGTGATCATCAGGCGGTATTGGTGGTTTGGGCACAACCTGTTTCACAAGTTGCGGAATCATCCGGTCCTGTTGCTCTTGTACATGGCGCCCTACCTGGGTTTTCGGGTTTTCTTGTTTCTCCTGACGCATGCGTCGCGCATCAAGGTTATTCATGTTCATGGAATCATGATGGCGGCTGTCGGGCTGCTGCTTGGCCGGCTGTTCGGGAAGCGGGTTGTGATGCAGACTCATGCTCTGTATGGGTTTCAGACAGGCTCTCTTTATGCGCGTTTCTGCGGTTCCTTGATCGCGAAAATGGATGCCGTTCTGGCGCTGTGCGGGGAGTCGAAGCGGGAATTGGAACGGATCGGGGTTCCATCCGGCATTATTCAGGAGTATCGATATTGGGTCGATTTGGAGATTTTCAAGCCGCGCAACCGGGCGCAGTCCCGGCAGGAACTGGGGTGGAAGGATGCGTTCACGGTTTTGTTTGTCGGCCGGCTGATCCGAATCAAAGGCGCCGACGTGGTCTGTCAGTTGGCGGCGCGTATGCCCCATATCCGGTTTGTCATTGTGGGGGATGGGCCGGACAAGGAAAGCGTGGTCGAGGCCGCTTTCAGGCTGGATAATCTTGTCTATTCAGGCCGGGCTTTGAATGCCCGGTTGCCTGTCTATTACAGTGCGGCCGATGTAACGATCGTCCCTTCCCAGTATGCGGAGGGCTATGGCCGTGTGATCCCGGAATCGCTTGCCTGCGGGACGCCGGTAGTCGCCACGAATGCGGGCGGCATCCCCGACGCCATGGACGGTACGGTCGGCGTGCTGTGTGGTATGGAGGTTGCCGGGTATCAAGAGGCGCTGGTCCGCCTGAGCGAGAATCGCGATCTGTACGAATGCATGCGACGGAATGCCCGCCCGTATGCTCTGGCGCACAACGGCCCGCAAAATGCCAGCGTCATTTTCTCACAGTATCGAATGAGGTCGGGGGAGTGATCGACATGAATCT
>CAXNFL010000117.1:0-6481 GCA_964201555.1 Kiritimatiellia bacterium | reverse complement strand
TGGCGGAACCGCGACCGCGATCCCGCCGCCCTGCAGCAGGCCATCGAAGGCCCGAAGGGCTACCAGTGGATCGCCAAATGGCTGCCCTCGCGGCCGTATGACAACAACCTGTTCTACCTGTTCGCCAACGGCGTTGGCATTGACGGGCCGGAAGTGCGGGTCGGCTGCAGCATGATTTTTGATCCGGAAGGCCTCGTTCTGGCGGAAACGAAGAAGGCCGGGGACGACATGATCATGGCGTCCCTCAGCCGGGACGCGCGGGTGCGCACCATAGCTGGCGGCCATCTGAAAGTGCGCCGCCCGAGCCTGTATGGAAAGATTGTCGAGCCGGTGGATGAACGCGACACACGGAGCGTGCGCAACGAACTGACAGGGCACAAGATCAAGTAGCCCTCATTCGCGAGTCGGATATCATCTGGGACTTGCGCCGTTCCGCATCGAGGGAAAAAATGGACACGGAATTCGACGCTAAGTTCAGGCTTTGAGGGTCAATCCGGGCCAAGGGGGTATGCCGGCACACCGTTACAAGACGTGCAACCTGTTAATTTATAGGCAGTTGACAACAAAAGTCGAACTGACGTGTCGTCGGTCAAAAAGGGGAAGTTGGTGCTCGAGGGGGGACTTGAACCCCCACGGTATTGCTACCATTAGGCCCTCAACCTAACGCGTCTGCCATTTCGCCACTCGAGCGGTGAAGAGGGGGTAAGATAGCGCAAGGGGGTGGGGCGGTTCAAGCAAATTTCAGGGAGCCTATAAAGCGCTTGCCCGGGGAATGGCGTGCGACTAGTATGCGCAATAAGCGAAAGGGAGGGTATGAATAGCATAGGATGTCGTTTGACGCTGGCGGTTCTCTTTGTGGGCCTGACGCTTTCTTCCGCGCTGGGCAAGACGAAATGGATCCCGGTCGGCGAGTTCCAGGCGGGCGGCGACGGCAAGCTGGCCGCCTATAACGGTGCGGTTTCCGCGTGCCGCCTCGTTTGCACGGAAGGCAGCATCATCGTCAATACCTTCATCGTAATCGAGGGCAACAAGAAGTCGCCGATCAGCCTGGGCATTCGGATTCCGGCCGGGCAGATGTACGAGTTCACGCTTCCCGGCGCACCGCGCAACGTGACCGGCTTCCGGATCAGCGACAACGCCCGCGGCAAATACCGACTTGAGGTGTTGAATGGCGGATCCGGACAAAACGGGGGCGATGAGCCGGTCGCCTCCGGAAGCACGAAGAAGAAAAAGAAGGGCAAGAGCACGATGGATCAGATTCTGGAGGCCCTTCCCTCCGGCGAAACGGCAGCCTCGCCCGCGCCGACTCCGGCGCCCACCTACCAGCCGCCGGCCGCCTATCAGCCGCCTCCCGCGTATCAGCCTCCGCCCGTGGAGACAGCGCCTCCGCCCGTGAAGGCCCCGGAGGCCCCGGCGGCTCCCCAGGCTCCGGCGGCAGGAGGCGACCGCTTGCCCTGGGAGTGAGGCCGGTCTTTTCGGCCGTTATTTCGTATACCGGTTATTGCCGGCATCGATCAGGGTGCGGCCGCCATCAAGGATGTGGACTTTCTCGACACCCTGGTCTTGGATTTCGATCCAGTCGCCGACAACCCTGCCCGAGCGCTCAATTTTTTCGATTCCTCCATCCGGGTCGGTGAGCAGGATCAGGAGCGTGATGCTGTCCCCTTTTTGGCTTATCTTCAAGGTGGTTGGCCAGTAGATATCCTTGAGCACCTGGGTGCGGCCTTTGTACGATCCGTTAAGATCGTAGCGCGGCGCGGGGGCGGCGGGCGTCGGGGCCGGCGGGGGCGTCCGGTAGGTGGCGGGTTGCTTGGCTCCGGCGGGATTGGGGGACGTTGTCCGGCGGGGGGGCGGCGCGGGAGGCGGGGTGGCGACCGGGTCGGCGGCGGGCGCCATGGAGGCGACGGGTTGCAGTTGTTTCCTCACGTAGGCGATCCGCTCGTCGACTTTCGGGTTGAAAACCTCTTTCTGGGCGGCCTCGTAAGTAGCCAGGGCGTTCGCCCAGTCCTGCGCCTGTTCGTACCGATAGCCTGCGGCGAGCAGTTCGGCCGCCTTGGCCCGGCGGGCGAGGATAGCCTCCAATTCGGCCATATGGGAGCGGACGCCGGGGTTTTCGTCGAGCGCCAGGGAGGCCCGGTACTTGGTGATCGCTTCCTGGAACTGCGTCTTCTGCTCCAGCGCGTACCCCTCGGCGATCAGTTTTTTCGCCTTCTCCTTGTCGGCCAGTTTCTTCTCCAGTTCCACGATATGGGCGGCGACCCGCGGGTCGGCCTTCAGCGCCTGGGCCTGGCGATATTTCCCAAGGGCCTTCTCCAGCTCCCCTTTTTTCTCGAAGGCATAACCCTCTGCCACGCATAACTTGGCCTGGCGCTCCCGCTCCAGGGCGAGCGCCCAATCGGCGGCTTTTTTCTTGGAGGCGGCGATCTCTTCGGCCGAAACGTCAACGGGGATTTTCACCGATGCGGCTCCGAATGACACGCCGTTCAGGAGGAGCGTCACCCCGGCTTCCGCGGCGCCCTTCTGCGTGAGCGCCACGGCCGATTCCGCGCCTGCCGCCGCTCCGGCGAGGGTGCAGTTGGCGGCAGCGGACCAGGTGAAGGCGGAGCCGGCGGGAAGCGAGGCGCCGACCAGCGAGGCGCGAACGCGCACGAGCTGCCCCGCGCCGTACCGCCCGGCGGCCAGGGGCTTGAGCTGGTGGTTGATATCGTCCCAGAGTTGGACCGGTTCGCCGGAAATGCCGACGATTTCCGCGCGGAGGTTCAGCGTCTTCACCTCCAGGTTGCAGGCGGCGGCGCCGCTGTTGTCCCATGCGTCCAGCACGCTCACGGTGACGGTGGCGGGCCCTGGCCGGGCTCCCTCGAAGGGCGCGGAGTCGCCCGAGCCGCTGGCGCCGGTCCAGGTGAAGCGGTAAGGGGCGGTTCCGCCCGTCACGGAGGCGCGTAGCGCGGCTTTTTCGCCGGGCAGCAGGCTGCGCTTATCGGCGGTGAGCGTCACGTTCAGCGGGACGGCTTCCACGGTGAGGGTCACGGTGGCGGCGGCGGTGGCGCCGAACTTGTCGGTGACGGTGACCGTGACGGGCTGGGGCCCGGCCCGGCCGGCTTCGAAAACGCCGGAAGCGCCCGAGCCGTTGGCGCCGGCCCAGGTGATGGAGTAGGGGGTCATGCCTCCGGTGATGGCGGCCTGCAGGCCGGCGCGCGAGCCGGAGGGGAGCTTGAGCGGACCGGCGGACAGTTTGACGGTCAGCGGGAGCGGCGGCTCATTGGGCGCGACCGGGAACGCGACCGTGGCTGTGCCGAGCACGTTGTTGTTTTTATCCAGCGCGGTGACCGTGGCGGAGGCGGAACCGGCTTCGCTGCGCGATACGCTGATTTCGGCGCCCAGCCCCGAGGAGCGCAGGGTTGTTCCCTCGTTCACGATCCAGCTCCAGCGAAGGGGATCGGGCTTGGGCTCACCGATGAGCGTGGCGCGCAGGGTGATGGCTTCGTCCACGACGAAGGTGCCCTCGGGGGCGGGAATCAGGCCGCCGCGGACGGGGTTCCAGATCATGGGCCGGGGGCCCAGCCGGCCGACCACCTTGGCTTCAACCGAGTAGGCCGCGGGCTGATAGGTGGCGGAGGCGGTTCCGATGATATCGTTATAATGGGGCGCGCGGGCTTCCACCTGCAGCGCAATCGGGCTTGAGTTTTTGGGCATGAAGCCGATCCGGTCCGCGTTGGCCGAGTACTCCATGCGCTCGCTTGACGGCGGCGCGCTCCAGTAGTAGGCCACCAGGTTGTCGGGGATTGCGGGCGCGGCCGTCACCTGGCCGCGGACCTCCTCGCCGATCTTCGCGCCTTCCGGGCTGCAGGTGATGGTCAGCGGGGGCCCCGTCACCCGGTAGGTGGTCTGGGGCGTTTCGACTGGCTTCGCCGCGGCGTTGGAGTAAATGATGGCCCAGATGATCACGTCTCCCATGCGGTCGAAGGTGACGGTGGTGGCGCCATTCTCCGATTCGACGGGCGTGAAGGTGACGGTGGGGGTGGATTGAAAGACGTAGCGCAGCGGGCCGGGGGGCGGCGGAGGCGGAGGGGCCGGGGCGGCGGGAGGGGGCGTGGGGCCGCCCGGGCCATTCAGGAAGGAGGCGTCGGCCTCCGCGGAGGCCTCGGGATTGTTTTCTTCCGACCAGACGCCGGGGTTCGGGAGATTGGCTTTCTGTTGCAAGGTTTCACGCCAGTCGAGCGGATCTTCCGCGGGTGTGGCGGCCGGGGGCGTGCCCCTGAAATCGGCTTCCAATCGCTTCAAGTAGTCGTCGCTGTTGACTGTTTTCAGGGCTTCCTCGGCGCGCGCCGCCCGTTCTTTAGCCGCCGCGTCGGAGGCATAGGGGCTTTGGTAGGAAGCGGCCTGCTTACGTATGGAGTCGAAAAAAGCCGCGTCGGCTTCGAGCGTCGCCTTGGATTTTCCAGGCGGGGCGAAGGTGAGGGCGAGGGTTGATCCATAGTAGACGCCGCCTGAGCCGGCGCTTCCGCTGGCGGCCGATACCGGCACGGGCGGATCGGTGGCCGGCGGCTCCGGGGTCAACGCATCCGGTTTTGGTTTTTCAGGGTCGGGCTTGGGCGGCTCGTCGGTGACGGGTGTGTTCGGGTCGGGGGTGACGGGCGGCTGATTGGTTTGGAGGTTGGGCGGTTGGGGATCGGTAGGTTTATCCGCCGCCGTGGCTTCGGCGTCAGCGACCTTGACGGTGTGGGGCGCCGAGGCGAGGACGCGATCGCCCCCCTCGCCGTGCCAGACGAGCTGGACGTCGAACGCATAGGTGCCCGGCGCGGTGGCGCTCGTGCGCAGGGAGGGGCCGGTTTCGAAGGGCTGGCCGTTCACGTGCCATTCGATCCAGATATCGCGGTTTTCCAGCAGCCGCTCCGCCTCGGTGTTGCCGCAGAAGGTGGTGGCGCTCAAGTCGAAATCCTCGCCGACCTTCGCCTGGCTGACGCCCTTCACGCGCAGGGAGAACGCGGCGTCGTCGGGGCGGAGAACGTCGATTACGAAGGGCAGGGCGTCGGCCACCTTGACCGCTCCTTTTTTCTCGCCCCTGAACACGGCTAGCCCGATCGTGTAGGAGCCGGGCTTGGTTTGCTGGAACAGGGCGGTATCCCCGACGGCGCGGACGGGGCCGCTCCAGCGGAAGGACAGCCCCTTGGGATCGACGGCTTCGGCGCAGTTGAACTCCGGCGTCAGCACGGCGGTTTCCTCCGGAAGGACCTGGGGTTTTCCGGCGATGGTGACGGCGATGCTGTCGTCCTCGCCGTTGTCGACGACGTCGACCGAGCCGCCGCCGCTCCGGCTGTAGGTTCGCTTCATCTTGCTGCTGTGGCGGGCGACGACGTCTCCGGGGGTGAAGGTGTCCTGGAAGCCGGGCGCCTGCCAGTCGACCTGGAGGCCGGTATCGGCCTTGTAACTCACCTTTTTCACCGGGTTCAGCACGAAGGTGTGGCCGCGATAGTCGGGGCCGTCGGTGATGCCGCTGATGGGGATGAGCTCCCAGGTGACGTCGCAGGCGAACGTGTGGGCGCCGGCCTCCTTGAAGCGAAGCGGTTTTTCCAGGAGCAGGGGGGACATGCCGATGGACTGCTGTTCGGGTTGCGGCTGGTCGTCCACGGACCAGGTGACCTTCTGGCGCACGCTGAGGAAGAGGATGTTCTTGTAGCCGCCGAGTTTTCTCAGGCGGGCTTCGAGCTGGGCGGTGATGGAGCGCAGGTCCTCCAGCGGGCCTTCCAGGGAAACGCGAACGGAGCCGGAGGCGCTCTTGTCGCCGTTTTTCCGTTTCAGCAGGGGGATGGGAGCCGGGTTGAACTCGGCCTGCAGGCTGATGCCGTCCATGAGCTGGTCCAGGGCGGGAAGCAGGTCGAGGAAGTCCTTCACGAACTCCTCGCGCTTGGCGCGCCAGGCGGCCAGCACCTTGGGGATCATCTTCGCGAGCAGCTCCTTTTTCTTTCCCTCGCGGACTTCGGGCGTATCGCTGCTGTTGGCGGCGGCGCGGGCGATCGCGTTTTCAACGGCGCGCTTCACCTCGTCCTCGTTGGTGAAGCCGATGGCGAGCTTGTTGATGGAGCTTTCGACGCCGAACCCCTCGGCGCTTTCCCAGCCCTTTACGCTGATGATGCCCGCCAGGAGGTCGTCCATGTCCTGCGGGTTCGTGGCGATGGAGTAGCCGGCGTCCTTGGCCGCGTCGATGATCAGGTTGCCGATGACCGTGACGAGGCCGAGGACCGGGCTTCCCAGCGCGGCGGCCAGGGCTTCGACCGCCTTGCGGGCGGCCTCGTCCGCCTTGCCCTCGCCCTGGAGCCGGGAGGACGAGATCGTGTCGTAATAGACGAAGACGGCGGTGAGGATATGTTCAAGGGGCAGATGGTCGGTGAGGGTGCTGATTTTTTCCCACAGCTCCTGCGTGGCGCCGGGCTTGCCTTCCAGCATTTCCCGGATGACCGCCTTGCGCATGGAGTCCCGTTCG
>CAXNFL010000116.1:0-6514 GCA_964201555.1 Kiritimatiellia bacterium | reverse complement strand
CCGAGCAGCCCTTTCTCGATGATCGAGCGGACTATCACATTGGGCTGCATGTAGGTGTAATTCTCGGCCATCATGTAGAAGGCCTTGCTGGACTTGCAGGCGTTGACCAGCTGCCGGCATTCCGCGATCGAGACGCCGGCAGGCACCTCCGACAGCACATGCTTGCCGGCCTGGAGCGCCGCGATGGCCTGGGGCACGTGAAAGGGCATGGGCGTGCCGATGACGACCGCATCAATCGGCGAGCGGGCCAGCATCTCCTCGAACCGGACATAGGACTCGGCCGCCTCCAGCTTCGCGGCGGCCGCCGGCAGCGCGGCCTCATTGATGTCGCACACGGCCCGGATCTCGAACTGGCCGAGGGCCTTGCAGGCGGCACTGAAGCTGCCGCCCCGGCCGCAGGCGCCGACAATGCCCAGTTGAATTTTGGATGAAGATGATGTCATGACCGGACGGAGGAGGCCCGGATGGTGAGCGACGGGGCGCTGACGAGGTGGCGGAAGGTATGCCGGGGCGGATTCTCGATGCGCGAGAGGAGCATCTTGAAGGCCTGCTCGCCGATCCACAGGTCGTTGACGTTCACGCTGGTGAGGGGAACGACGCCGAACTGGGCCAGCTGCGTATCGCCCGAGCCGATCACGGCCACATCTTCCGGCACCTTGAGCCCCATCTCCAGGAGCAGCCGGATGGCCAGGGAGGCGGCGTTATCGTCGCCCAGGAGGCCGTCGAACTGCCCCTTGTTCTGGATCAGGAAAGTGCGCATGGCCGACTCGAGCTGGACCTGGGTGGGCGGCTCGCCATCCGCTCCGATGCCGATATCCATGAGCAGCGGAGGGGGCAGCCCTTCCTTTTCGAGCTCCTGGCGGACCGCGTCCTCGCGCACGGCGTGCATGTAGACGGTCGGGACGGTGTTGGCGAGGACGATCCGCTTGCGGCCGAGGGCCAGCAGGTGGGCGGCCTGGAGGCGGCCGGCTTCGGTGTAATCGGCGCTGACATCGTCGCAATCAAAGGAAAAGGCGCACGAGCCGTCGAGCGTGACCACGGGGAAGCCGATATTGACCAGGCGCTTGAGCTCCTCGTGGGTGCCCCCGTCGCTGGGCTGGAGGATGAGCCCGTCGATTCCCTTGTCCAGGTGCAGCTGGATCAGGTTTTCCTCCTGGTCGGCCAGGTTGCCGTGCACGCTGTAGATGACCGCGTACTGGCGCTGGCGGGCGGCCTCGAAAATGCCCGTGGAGCGGTTATGGTGGGTGCCGGCATAGAAGAGAGGGGAGACGGTTCCAATGGACTGCGTGCGGCCTTCCCGGAGGGACCGCGCGGTCAGGTTGGGGCGATAGCCCAACTCGCGGGCGGCTGTCAGGATGCGGCCCCGGGTTTCAAGCGAGGCCCAGCAGTTGGGCCGGTTGTTGAGAACCTGGCTGGCTGTAGCGGAGCTGACGCTGGCTTTGCGCGCCACATCCGCAAGCGTAACCCGGAAACTTTTTCGTAAAGGCTCACCACCGCGATCGGTCATATTTATCTCCAATTGGCGGTGACTTTAAGTCATTTGTAAAATAAACGCAATTGAATTTGTATAAACCGATGCGTACAACTATTTGTCAATGGCGGGCCAGATTGTTTTCCACTGTTCGGCGCCGACTCCGTTGATCGTGCTCAGGCGAACTTTGATCTTGGCTACAGGCACTTCCGCGTCGATTCGCAGGATCAGGCAGGGCGCGCCCTTGCTGACCCACAGATCGACTTTGCCCTTTCGCACAAACAAGCCTTCAAAGGAGGCGTCCAGGTGCCCTTTCAGGGCTGGAACCAGTCCGAAATCAGGAATGGGAATCGTCTCGTTCAGATCCTCGAGGGCCAGGGTAACCTTGTAGATTTTGTCATCGGCCATGACGGCGAATTGATTGGTGGTGTTGCCGGTAAAGCCGTCTTTGCGCAGCCAGTAGGAGAGGCTCGGGATGTCGCGGATGTCGGGGGCGATCGGCAGGTTCCAGTCGTGGTAATTGCGGACCAACTTGCGCCAGCGGGCGGTGCTTTTGGCATGGTTGAAATCGGTCACGGCGAGTTCATGCCGGCTGCCTTCGTTCATGTTCTTGACGAAGCGGACGGGGAGGAAGGTGGCGGGGTCGATGTAGCTCTCGATCACATCGTTCACGGGATAGAGCGAGGCGATGAACTTGTTGCTGACGGTGCGGTAGCGGATGCGGAGGAGGAGCCGGCCGTCCTTCCAGCGCACCCAGTCGGTGGTGACGACCGCTTCGGCCACCTTGAACACGCCCCAGTGGACAACGTAGGTCAGCTGTTCGCCGACCGGGAACCAGAACGCCGCGGCGTTGGGCGGGTTGGTCACCCCCTCGGGCTGCCAGCGCATGTCGGCCAGGTCATTGGTCCCCTGTCCGGAGAGCGGGCGGGTGAGGGCCAGGGCCAGCAGCAGGAACAGGAGCGGTTTGATGATTCGGTGCATGTCGGGAATTATAGGGGAAGGTCGCGTTTCTGGAAGGTAATAAAATTGAAGTTTCAGTCGATTAGGGGTAGGGTGACACGATTAATCGGGTAGTGGAAGGACGGCAGGATGGACAGTCTGGGAATGGGGAGCGGCTTCATCGCCGCCGGTTTTCAATCGCTGGCTTACCTGACTTCCCGCTGGTTCCTGCGGCGCTCGGGCGGCACGCCGCTCCAGCTGCTGGGCATTTCGCACCTGATGATGGGCGCGGTGGCGGTGCTGTTGTTCCCCCTGCTGGCCAGTCCCACGATGCCGCCGCTGTCCGCCTATTTTTTCAAGGGGCTGGGCGCGATCGGGTTCTACCTGGTCGCCCAGCTCGGCCTGTTCATGGCGCTGCGCCACGCCGACTCGTCCCGCATCGCCCCGCTGCTGGGGCTGAAGATTTTCTTCCTGGCGCTGGTCAGCGTGAGCTTCCTCCACCTGCACCTGAACGGCTGGCAGTGGATGGCGGTGGCGCTCAGCGGCGCGGCGGTCTTCCTGCTGAATGAAAGCGGGGGGCGGCTGTCGGGCGCCGCCGTGACGGCCGTGGCGGTAACGGTGGTGGGCTACTCGCTGTCGGACCTGTTCATCAAGCAGCTCGTGGTGGCGCTGGAGCCGGCGGGGCCCCGGGCGCCTCTGATCGGCGTGTGCGTGACGTACATCATGGGCGGCGTGACGGGGATTCCGCTGACGCTGCGCGGGGCGTCGTGGCGGCCGCGGCTATGGGGCATGGCGGCGCCGTATGCCCTGGCCTGGTTCCTCAGCATGCTGTTCCTGTATGTCACCTTTGACCGCATTGGCGTGGTCTTCGGCAACATCATCCAGTCCACGCGCGGCCTCATGTCCATCGGGCTGGGCCTGGTGGTCGGCCGCGCGCTGGGCATGGTGGATTTGGAAACGCATGTCTCGCACGGGGTGCTGGCGCGGCGGGTGGCCGGCGCGGTGCTCATGACCTCCGCCATCGCCTTGTACCTGATCCGGTAAAGGTTCATCCCCTTGGTGGGAGCGCCACGCCGTGGCGCGATGCGGATCAGGCGTGCCGTTCGTCGGGGCTGTTTGGCCCCGTGCGGGTTTATCCATTTCGGGCGCAAAAGGCCGGCCGCTTTCGGGCTGATCCGTGCTCCGGCTTCGGAGTCGGACCCACGAGGTCACGCCTCCTCGCCGTCGCACGGCTGAGCCTCGAAATCGTCTCGTCCTTTTTCGCCTGATCGAAATGGATCAACCCCCTAGCCATCGCTCGCCTTGCCGCTGTCGCGGCAATGGGCGCTCGCGAGGAGGTTTCCATCTATAGCCCTCAACAACCAACGATCAACAATTAACAACCAACAACCAACGATCAACGACCAACAATCAACAACTCAGACTTTGATCGCCTGGGTGATGAAGGCGAGGGTGAAGAGGGCCACCGTCTCGATGATGCCGATGGCCATGAAGTAGTTGGCGGTGCCCTGGCCGGTTTCGGCCAGCGCGTCGGAGCAGGAGGCGCCGGCCTTCCCCTGCATCCAGGCCGAGATGCCCATGGCAAGCCCGCCGAAGACGCCCGCGCCCACGAGCGACGGCCACGCGCCTCCAGCCTCCGCCGCCGCGAGGATGAACCGCATGACGATGAAGCCGTAAATGGTCTGCGAGAGAGGCGCGCCGATGAACGCCACCAGCATGAAGGGCGCCATTTTGTTCTGGGCGTAGCACTTCTTCCAGGCGCCGACGGCGGCCATGGCGGCCACGCCGGCCCCGAGGCCGGAGCCGATGGCGGAGAGGCCCAGCATGGCGGTGCCGCCCATTTTGCCCAGGGATGCGATTTCTGCGGGAGTCATGGCGTATCCTTTCGTATGCGGAACGGGTTGTATTTCAGCCCCAGCCACTGGATGCCCATGTGGGTGGAGAACTCGAGAGCGTTGAGCCGGACGCCGTGCACCAGCACGGCCAGCGAGCTCAGCATGATGTTGAGAATATGCACGGCGAAGATGATCAGCACGCCCAGCAGGGTGAACAGGATGTTGGCGGAGTCGGAGGGAAACGCGATGCCGTTGAACGCCTTGATGAGCACCACGGAGGCGCTGCCCACCAGGTAAAGCCGCAGGTAGGAGACCACGTCGCCGAAGTTGCTGATGATGCTCAGCGGCAGCGTGAGCAGGGACGCGTATTCCTTTTTGATGTCGCGGACCGGCACCGTGAAGCCCAGGATCAGGAAAACGCTCAGGCCGATCAGCGCCGTGGCGCCCGGGAGCAGGGGCAGGCCCAGCACCAGGTAGTTGGCGAAGGCGTACATGGCCCAGCAGGAGCCGATCCAGCCCACGTGTGAAAGGGCCGTCCATTGACGCCGCAGGCGCCAGACGTTCCACCCGTGCGCGATGGACATGTGAACGGCGCCAATCATAAAACAAAACTTTTGGATCTGGGTCGTGTCGGTCAGCCAATCGATCCGCAAGGCCCTCAGCGGCCCGGGAATCGCCTCAAAGCCCAGGTACGAGCCGGTCAGCACGCCCCAGACGATCGTGGAGACCGAGAGGATGGCCGCCAGGGGAACCAGATGACGGGGCGCCGCTTTCCACTTAAACTTGATCAGGAGCGTCAGGCTTAGGAAGAGCAGGCCATAGACGGCATCGCCCACCAGCATGGCGACAAACAGGCTGAAGAAGATCAGGAAAATGGGGCTCACATCGACTTCGCGGTAGCCGGGAAGGATGCCCAGCATGTCGAACATGATATGGACGGGACGGATCCAGCGCGGACTGTCGATCAGGGTGGGCACGGGATCGGTGTCCGCCGGCTCCTCGGCCAGCCAGCCCCAGCCCCGCCGCCGGGCCACCGTCTCCAGCCGGTCCAAGTCCCGCGCGGGCAGATAGCCCTGAAGCAGCAGCAGGGGCCCTTCCGCTCCCATGCCATCCCGTGTTTCCAGCCAGTGGAGTCGGCTTGCGAGGTCGGCAATCGCCGTCGCGAGGGCGGCCTTGTGCGGCGCCAGGCTGACGAGCGCGGCCTCATCCTCCGCCTGGTCGGCGGCCGTCTTGTCGTGCTCATGCGTGAGATCCGCCAGGGAGCGGTCCGGAAGGGGAAACTCGGTGGCGGAGGCGTCGGACCAGCCCGCGGCGTTGATCAGGGCGAAATGGACGGCGCTCTTGTCGCGCCGAAGCTCCACGCGCACCGCCTCCGGGGGAAGCGTGAAGACGGCCTTGGGCTCGCTTTTGAAAAGGCGGATGGAAATGCCGCGATGGTTCAGGTCGCGCAGTTGGGCGGGATCAAAGTGGCCGAGCGGCGCCAGATGATGGATCTGCTCATCCAGCCGCTGGAGCCGGTCATGCCGGTCCCGGAGGCGCGCCGTGAGCACGAGCGTCGATCGGAGGAGCTGGTCAGGCGTTTCCCCGGTTGCCGCCCCGACTGAGGAGGGGGGCGAGTCCTGGGCCACCCGCTCGAGGGCGGCCTGAGCGGCCCGCGCCTCGTCCAGCTGGCGGCGGGCGGATTCGACGTCGCCCGTCGTTTGCGTCTGCAGCGGCGCCACATGCACGGCGCCCAGGTCGCGCAAGGCCCCCAGCATCTCGTCCCGGTGGACGGCGAGGCTCAGGATCGTGACTTTTTTCATCGGCACGATCACGGCTCGTCCTCCCGGCTGCCCACCTTCTTGGCGGCCTTGCCCCGCGCCACCTCCGCCGTCATCTGGTCGCCCAGGAAAATCTTGATGACCCGGATTTTCTCCCGGGATTCGGGAATCTTGACCTTTTCGAACAAGTTGACCCGCTGGGACGTGGTGCGGTACTCCTCCTGGATCAGCGCGACCTGGCGCTCGAGGATGTCGCGCCGGATCCGGCTTGTCGCCAGCTTCATCAGCAGGTCGAGGGCGTCGTCGATCCAGGCGGGGGTGGCGAAAAGGTCCGGCGCCAGGGGGCGGAAGTGGATCGACTCGAAGACGGGGATGGTGACGCCGGCGATATTCGCATCCGAGAGCACCAGCCGCTCCACCGCGGGAACGAATCCCTTCAGCGCCTCCTCGTCCGCAAAGAGTCCCGCCCAGTGCCGCGCGCCCGCCCGGAGCGCGGCTTCCTCCACGTC
>CAXNFL010000115.1:0-6651 GCA_964201555.1 Kiritimatiellia bacterium | reverse complement strand
GTAAACGAGCCTCCGTAACACTCCCCGGCCAGGTCATGGATCTCGCAGGACAGGCCCGTCAGCTTGGCCGTAAACGCCAGCCGGTCCGCCAGGAACCGGTTCAGCCCCAGCTTCTGGCCTTCGAGGAAGAGCGTCACCGAGGTGCGCGTCAGATCGCGCTGATTGACCGTGCCGCCGGCATGAATCCGGACGGGGCCCTCCACCCGCACGGCGGTCAGCCGATCCGCCACATCCGGCGCCACCAGGCGGACTAGGGTGCCCGGCGGACAGGTCGAATACCCGTCGAACCGGATATCACCGGTGCCGAAATCCACCGAAAAGCCGCCCGCGGCCAGCCCGTCCTGCCGGATCATGACCACCGGATCGAAGGCCAGGTCGGCTTTGCGCCCCTCTCCCGTGTGGAACTGCATGTTCATGAACAGCTGGCGGATGTCGACGCCCCGATAGGCGCAATCGCGGGCGGCGCCCGAAAGCGCCAGGTCAAACGTCCACTTTTCTCCATAATTTCCCGACATGTCGGCATCTCCGGACGGCAGTTTCCCGCCGGGCTTGAACAGGCGGAAGTAGTCCAGGGCTCCTTGTTTGTCCATGGCGGTCAGAAACGACTCAATGGCCATCGGATAGCCGTTCCACGTGATGGAAGACTGGTAGCTCTTCTCCGAGAGATTCATGGCCAGGCTGCCCTGCAGCGTGGCGTGGGGCCCCGCCTCTTCGCCAATCTCGCCTTCCGCCCGGTTCAGCCGCAACTGGGCGCCCCTTAACGACACCTCGCACGTGCCCTGCACCACGCGTTCGCCGAAGATGCGGGTGTCCTGCACGTTGGCCTGGAAGTTCCAGTTGCCGAAATCCAGGGGGCCCGCCCCTTCGCCCGGCCCGCTGCCCTGCATCCCCCGGATCGTGCCGCCTGAAATCCACACCTCCCTCAGCCAATCGCCCCCGGTCAGGGCCGCCAGCGGATTCACGACCAGCCGCACCGTATCGGCCGAAACGAGCGGCAGGCCCACGTCGCCCTTGTGGAAAATACGCGCCTCCCGCAGCGTCACGCCGCGAACCAGGTCGTAGCTGATCGTCCCCGCCTCGGCGGCGAACGGCGTCTCCGGAAGCCGCTGCGAAATCACCCGGATCCAGGAGGACGGAATGCCCATGGCCAGCACCAGCAGCAGCCAGCTCAAGGCCAGGAAGAAAAGCAGGACCAGGCCGCGGAATAGCGAGCCCGGCAGGGGCCGGCCCCGCTCCTGGCGGGGAAAATGGAAAGCGGGCCGCTTGAACAAGGGGGTCTTCATTGGAGCAGGTCGCGCGTCAGGAGGGCCGCGGTTTCAGCGGGCAGCACAAAGACCAGGTCCTGGCCCTGGACCCGCGCATAGCGGTTTCCCGCCGCGTCGCTCCCCCCCAGGATCACGGTTTTCTGGATGCCCTCCCCGCCGTTGAGTCCGAACTCCAGCCGGGCCACGGGCATCTCAAAGCCATACGCCTTCTCATCCGCCCCCGGCTGCTCCAGCCGGAGCGCCCGCAGCGCCGTCACCGCCCGAAGAAGCCCCTCCAGAACCTCGGAATTGACCTGGCGGCCATCATGCGCGAGCCAATGGCCCTTCTCGTCACGTTCGGCGGCTTGCTCGACTTCGCCGCGGATCAAGGTGACCCGCTTGACCGTGCCCGTGCTGAGCGAGAGCATCTCCCGGTCCCGGAACCGCAGGAGGTCCCAGAACGGCTCGGGCCCGAACACCTGGCGCACCGCCGGGCCATCGAGGAAAAAGACGATACCCGTGCCCGTGTCGGCCCGGTACCGGTCGCCCTCGGCCGCTTCCAGGAGCCGAAGACGGCATTCGGAGGCCGCCGGGCCGTTCGACTCCCCCGTCCAGAACCGCGCTTGCGCCATCGGGGGCTTCTCGGTGGCGGCCGCCTCGTCGAACCCGACCGCCGTCAGGCTGGGCGCCAGCATGAGGAACGCGCGGATTCGTTCGGCATCGCCAGGCGCCTGGATGGGCTCGGTCAACTGCCACGACAAATCACCCTTCATCGAGGCCGACATCCGACGCTCGCCCGCCTCGATGGAAAAGCCCCGGATCGCCTCCGGCTGAAAGCGCACGCGGACGCGGTCGCGCAGATCCTGCGCTCGAAATGTCAGCAGGTTCAGCAGGTTCGTGTCGACCGCAAACACGGGGCCCGCTCCCCCCAACCGCGCACAGAGGCGGTCGCCGCCGGGCCCCGACGAGCGGCCGAACTCGATCCGGGTCGGCGTCTCCTCGCCCGTGAGCCACAAGGTCAGGACAGCTTCCGCCGAGTCGCGCCCCAACCCGTACGCGGCCGGATCGATATGTTCATCCGAAACCACATTCCGCACTTCGGCCGCCATCAGGTCGCGAAGCAGGCTCTGGATGCGGGGGCTGTCGGCGCGGTCCACAAACGGCTGCAGCAGGCGCCACTCCCCCTTTTCCAGGGCCAGTTGCGCGAAGGCGGAGGACCGGCTCTCCACCTCGACTCGAACCACCGAAGCGGCATCCCCCTCCAGTAGCCGGCGATCTCGGAAGGCGCCAACCTCGGCCGGCAAGGCCGCGAGAATATTCGTGCGGGTCGTGATCACAACCGGTTCGTCCTGGCGCTTCACGAAAATCGAGGAGGGAAAGGGCGCGGGCGCCCCGAGCTGGAGCGTGACCGGGGCCGACGCGCCCGACCGGACCGTGATCGCGGCGGCGGGTTTGTCCAATCCGTAACTCGCGAGCGTAAGGCCTCGCATGTTCATCTGGGCCGGGGTGGCGACCTCTTCGCGGGGCAGCAGCGCCAATTCGCCGAGGATGTGTTCCACCACCCCCACGTCCGCGGCGCCCTGCATGGGCGTCAGCATCCGCCAGTGGCCGCGGATCTTGCGGCACTCGACGTTCCAGCCTTTCGTCTCGATCGTCAGCTGATCGACCGTTTCGGGATCCACATCGAGAACCAGGGAGCCCTCCGCGGGCACCGTGCGAGCCGTATGGTCCCTGACCGTCACAAACAGATAAAAGGCGCCGGTGAACAGGACGCCCACCAGAAGCCAGAAAAGGGTGCGAATGTGCATGTCGTCTCCGCTTACCGCCGTCGTAAAATCGCCACCAGCAACGCCAGGAGCAGGGCCGCCCCCGGCAGGCCCGCCACAACCCAGAGGAAGAGCTTCCGCCGCTGCTCCGGATCCAGGTCCATGGAAATCTCATCCGGCAGCCGGGGCGAAACCGCGGCCAGGTGATCGCGCTCCAGCAGCCAGTTCAGGACGCCCATGAAGAAATCCTCGTTGCCTCCGGCCAGCGCCCCGTTGGAGACAAAATCCGCATCGCCCACAACCGCGAGGCGCGTGGGCGACAGCGACACCTTGAGCCCGGCCGGAACGCCGCGCTCCACCGCCACGGCAAGGGAGGCCGGCCCGGGCGGATCATCCTTCACGTTGAAACGCGGCGGATCCTCGGCGGGATTCGTTTCGATCCAGCTGTTGGCGGCGCTCAGGGCGATGGACGTCACCCGCAGCCGGTCGGCCAGCGAACCTTCGGGCAGGGGGCGGACCTCGCGCGGCGAATAGAACGAGCAGGCCATGTTCCGCAGCCCGCGCGTGGCGGGATGATCGGCAAAATCGGAAACCAGCAGCTCCCGCCCCGTGAGGGCCGGCCCCGCCACGCTGTTGTTGCTGACGCGCACGCCCCAGTCCTCGAAAAGGGGCTCCAGGCCCGTGCCGCGCCCCTTCTGCACAAGGAACAGGACCCGCCCGCCGCGATCCAGGTAGGCGCGCAGCGCCGCCAGGGCGTGGGGCGAAAAAGGGCGCGTGGGGCCCAGCACCACCACGGCGGAGCACGCGTCGGGAACAGCTTCCCCGGAGGGCAGCTTGACGGCCCGCAGCGCGTCGCGGCGCAGCGCCATGCCCAGGCGGGAATACCCGGACGGGCTGAAGTTTTCAATATCGCCTTCGCCCTCTCCCGTGAGAAAGGCCACCACCGGCGGCATCGGCTGGAGCAGGCCCCCGAGCGCCGTGGAGACCATCTGCTCGCCGCGAAAGGCCACGCGGGTTTTGGATCGGCCTTCCACCACGGGCCAGTAGTTGAACTCCATCATCTTGCGGGCCTCGACCACGGCAAACCGGCCGCCCATCTCCAGGACCAGGCAATTGGCCTCCGCCAGCCCGTAGCGCCGGGCCAGCGACCGCGCCTCGCCAATGTCGCGCGCCGGATCGACGAACCGGACCGCCAGCCGCGGATTGGCGGCCGCGTATTCCCGCAGCAGCCCCCGGATATCCTGGTAAAGCTCGAAGTCGGTTTCGACGACGGCGGTGACGGTGACCGGCTGCTTGACCTGCTCGAGAATGGCGCGGCTTTTCTCCGACAGCGCGAAGAACCGGGCGCGGCTGAAATCATGCCGGATGGGGAACCGGGCGGCAAGGGCGTTCGCCAGGACCACCAGCGCAATCGCCAGCGCCACGGAAAGCCAGAGGCTGACCGTTGCCGCGGTCCGCCAGGCCCGCCGCTTCCACACACTTCGCATTGCCGCCTTGTCGGCCATTCGACCTCCCTACCGCCACCGCTTCGATTCAATCGCCTTCACGGTCATGAACACCATCAGGCCCGTTCCGGACAGGTAAAAGAGCACGGCGCGGGAATCCAGGATTCCCCTCGAAAAGTCCATGACATGCTGGATGGCGGAGGCGTAATCCAGAAACCGCTGCACGGAGCCGGAGGGTCCGGCGTACCAGAAGGCGTCCAGGAAAAAAATCAAGCTGAGCGCGGCGAAAATGCCCAGCGCAGCCAGCACGGGGCCGCGCGACAAGGCCGAGATCAGCACGCCGATGGAGGTGTAAAACGCGCCCATCAGCAGCACGCCGGCGAGCCCCATCACCACCTGCATCTCATCCACGGACCACACGCCGGAGCTGCAGGCCCGCAGGATCCACGGGTAGCCGGCGGTGGGCAGCAGGATCAGCGCGAACAGCGTCAAGGCGGCGGAGAACTTGCCGCCCACCAGGTCGACATCGCTCAGCGGCGCCGTCATCAGAAGCTCCAGGGAGCCGGACCGCGTCTCCTCGGCAAAGCTCCGCATGGTCAGCGCCGTGATCAGGGCCAGGGTGATGATCCAGAAGAACATGGGGCCGAAGAGCAGCACGCTCATGGCCGTGGGCGTGCCGGCGCTTTCGACGGACAGCTTCCAGAAATTGAGCCCGGTCACCACCAGGAACACCGCCGCTATCCCGTAGAGCGAAGGGGAAACCAGCTGGACGGCCATCTCTTTGCGCCAGACGGCAAGGATCCTATTCATGCGACTCCTCCCCGGTCAGCGACATGAAGACCTCCTCCAGCGTGTGATGATCCGCGCGCAGCTCCCGGAGGGCCCAGTGCTCGCGCACCGCAAGGTTGAACACATCCGCCCTCAAATCGGTTTCCTCCCGGCTGGTGATGCGCACCCGCACCCATTCGCCCGCCGCCTCGGCCTCGACCGTATCCGCGAACACGATGGCCGCGCATTTCTCCCGCACCGCCTCCAGGGGCGCCCGGATCTCGGCGGCCACGCGGGAGCAGCCCAGGCTGCGGCGGCGCAGGTCCGCGGGCGTGTCGAGGGCCACCAGCTTTCCGCGATTCAGGATCAGCACGCGGCGGCAGAGGCTTTCCGCCTCGGCCAGGGAATGGGTGGACATCAGGATCGTGCGGGAGCCGGCCAGGCCGAGGATGACGTCGCGGATGGCCCGTCCCTGATTCGGGTCCAGCCCGGCGGTCGGCTCGTCGAGGATCAGCACATCGGGGTCGTGCAGCAGGGCGGCGGCCAGGCCCACCCGCTGGCGGTAGCCGCGCGAGAGCTGCCCGATGATCCGGTTCGCCGTCTCCCCCAGGCCGCAGGCGCCCAGCACCCATTCGATGCGCTGGAGCCGCTTGCGCAGGGACATCCCGTACAGGTCCCCCATCAGCTCCAGATGCTCGCGCACCCGGAGCTCGGGATAAACGGGGGCGTTTTCCGGCAGGTAGCCGATATGCCGCCGGATTTCAAGGGCGTCGCGGTCCAGGCTCAGCCCCCCCACCGTGACGGTGCCGCCCGTCGGCTGCAGATAGCCGGCCAGCACGCGGACGGTGGTCGTCTTGCCGGCGCCGTTGGGCCCCAGCAACGCCGTCACTTCGCCCGCTTCCACGGAGAAGCTCAGGTCGTCCACGGCCGTCACGCCGGCGTACCGGCGGGTCAGATGTTTCACTTCGATCATGTCACTTCAACTCGTCGGCGTAAGGCACCTGGAGTCCGTAGGAGGCGGACACGCGCTGGATCTCCCGGATCAGGGCCGGATCCCGGGTGCGGGTGTGCTCCCCGATCAGCCCGTAGACCTTGTGCCACGCCCACTCCTCGCGGATCGTGGCATCCCCCTCGGCCGCCTCGGCCATCTTCAAATCGAACACCATGTCGCAGCCCTGCTCGCCCGAGCGGCCCACCACCTGGAACACCACGCGGTCCGCCTTTTTGGGAAACCGGCCATAGAGGACCAGCGACCGGTCCAGATACAGGTTCGGCGTCAGGGCGGGCACCATCTCCGCGCCCGGCGAGGAAAACCGGAAATGCATGTCGCTCAACACGGGGCGGCTGACGCCGACAACCTGGCCGTCCATGACGTCGGGTATCGACCAGCGCCCCCGCCGCGCAGCCACCGAATCGCCCCGGTTCATG
>CAXNFL010000114.1:0-6658 GCA_964201555.1 Kiritimatiellia bacterium | reverse complement strand
GACCTGGCGGTAGCGCTCGCAGCCGGCCCAGGAGCCGACCAGGACCAGGCGCGATCCGGGGTCCACGGCCTTCTGGAAATGGGCGAACGCCAGGAACACATCCTCGATCCGCTTGTTCGGCACGACGCGGCCCACGAACAGGATGTTGGTGCGGCCGTCCTTCAGCTCGCGGAGCACCCGGCGGTCGGGGGCCTCATTCAGGCGGGCCGGGTCGAAGACCAGGGGAAACACGCGGACGTCGCGATAGCCCATCGCCTCCAGCTCCCGGGCGTTGAACCGGCTGACCGCCAGGTTCAGGTCGGCCACCCCGGCGAGGGCGCGGACCTGGGCGAGCCCCTGCTCCAGCGACCAGGCCGTGGAGGGATTCAACCGCTCGTAAAAGGCGGGCGGGGTGACATTGTGGTAGAGGATCGCCTTGCGGCAAGGCAGCGCGCGGAAGGCCTGGTTGACGGGAGAGCCGATCGACAGATGAAGGAGCACGAGGTCCTCCGGCCGCACCGCGGCCGCGCACGCGGACACATCGCGAACGTCCCGTCGGAGCTCCGGAAGGATCCGGCGCGTTTCCGAAAAGATCTCCGAGGCCATGCCCCAGGAGCGGAACACCCCGCGCAGGGTCAGCGCCTCGTTGCTGATGGCATCGCCCTTCGCAAATCCCGCCGTGAACTGGTGCAGGGCTCTCATGGCTTCGCCCTGGGCATGACCCGGCCCGCGGCGGGGCTGGCGGAATCCAGCTCCACGCTCTTTCGCCACCATGTCAGCGCCTCGTCCGGCCGGCCCAGCGCGCTGAAAATTTCGCCCAGGTGGAATGCGATTTCGGAGTCCTCCACCAGCGCGGCCGCCGCCCGGACCTGCGCCAGCGCGCCCGCATAATCGCCTTTCCGGAACAGCACCCACCCCAGCGTGTCCAGATAGGCGGCGCTGTCGGGCTTGGCCGCGACCGCCTGCCTGGCATAGGTCAGCGCCTTGTCCAGGTTGACATTCTTCTGCGCCCACACATACGCCAGGTAATTGAAGGCCTCCGTGATTTCCGGGAACAGGGAAAGGGAGCGCTCCAGGTAAAGCTCGGCGCGCTCCGGCTGCCCCGCCTGGTCGCAGGCCGCGCCGTACCAGAAATAAAAATAGGGGCTCAGGAAGCCGATCGCCTTGCCCGAGGCCGCGGCTTTCAAGCAGGCCTCCGCCTGATCGAAGGCCGCCATCGCCTCGACCGGACGATCGGCCGCAAACAACAGGGCGCCCGCCGCAATGGCCGGCTGCGGATCCCGGGGATATTTTTCAATCGCCTGCTGTAGCGTCGCCATCGCCTTGGAAGGATCGGTGCGGCTCTGGAGCAACGCCAGCCGGATCCAGGCCGACGCATCGGCATCGGAGGCGCGGGTGGCCTTGGCATACCAGTCGGCGGCCAGGGCGGGATCCTTCTGCTCCTCGGCCAATTCTCCAAGCAGGAGCGGCCAGCGGGAGGAGCCGGGATCGATCTCCGCCAGCGCGCGCAACTCGCGAAGGGTGCCGGACCGGTCGCCCGCGACCAGCCGGCTTTTCATCAGCCGCTCGCGGACGGCGCGGTTGTCCGGCTGCCGGTCGGCCACCCGGCTGAAGCAGAGCGCCGCCAGCCAGGGCTTTCCGGAGACCAGGTATTGCTGGCCCAGTTGATCGTAAAGCAACAGCACGCTCATCGGATCCTCAACCGCGCCCAGGGCCTGGTCGAGCATGGCAAACGCGTCCTCGTCCTTGTTCTCGCTGAGGGAAAGTCCGGCCAGGCGAATGTAGGCATCGGGCTGCCGGGGAGTCCGCTTGAGCAATTGCCGGTAACTCTTCCGGGCGTCGGAAAGGCGCGCGGAGCCCTCATAGGCCAGCCCCAGCAGGTAAAGCAAGGCATCCGAGTCGGGATACCGGCGGACGGACTCCTCGAGCCCGGGAACGGCTTCGGCCGAACGGCCATGAAGGAGGTAAGACTGCGCCAGCCAAAGCTGGAAGGCGGGCATGGCGGGATCGGCCAAAACCGTCTGCCGCAGAATATCGGGAAGCCGGGAAGAGTCGGGCTGATCCGCCTGAAGCAGCAGAAACTGGCTATACCGGGCCAGCGCCTCGGCCTGCCGGGCCTCTCCGCCGGAAAGCGGCGGCCGCCAGTCCGGGACGGCATCATCAGGCACCGGCGTTCTGACCGTGGCGCAGGAAACGGCGACCAGGAGAACGCCGGACAGGAGAATCGTCCGCCCGGCCGAAACCGGGCGGACGGAAAAGAGACTACTTGTTCTTATGGCGGCTCGCACGACGGCGCTTGCGGTATTTGTGCTTGGACATCTTCGTGCGGCGTTTTTTCTTAATGGAACCCACTGTCGAACCTCCTCTTAACCTTTACGGAATCACTTTGTTGAGCGAAATTTCAATGATGCCTTCAGCCCCGGCCCGCTTCAGTTCGGGAATGATCTCCCGCACCACTTTCTCATCCACCACCGACTCGATGGCCACCCAGCCCTTGGAGCCCAGAGGATTGATCGTCGGAGCGTGCAGCGAAGGCAGGATTTTGGCGATGGCGGCAACATTGGCTTCGGCGGCGTTCATCTTGATCAGCACGCGCGTTTCGGCGGCGAGCGCCCCCTTCAGAAGGAGGGCGATCTGCTCGATCTTGCGGCGCTTCCAGGGATCCTGCCAGGCCGTCTTGTTGGCGATCAGCTTGGTGGTCGACTCCAGGACGACATCGAGAATGCGCAGATTGTTGGCCTTCAGGGAGGATCCGGTCTCGGTCAACTCCACGATGGCATCCACGAGCTCGGGGGCCTTGACTTCCGTCGCCCCCCAGGAGAACTCCACCTCGGCCTGCACGCCCATCTTCTTCAGGTAGCCCTGGGTCAGGCCCACCGCCTCGGTCGCGATCCGCTTCCCGTTCAGGTCCTGGGGGGTGCGGATCGGCGAATCGTTCGGCACCGCCACCACCCAGCGGACGGGGCGCAGGCCCTGCTTGGCATAAATCAGATCGGCCACTTCGACAACGTCGGAGCCGTTTTCAACAATCCAGTCGTAGCCGGTCATGCCGGCATCCAGCATGCCCCGCTCCACGTAGCGGCTGATCTCCTGGGCCCGGATGAGGCGGCCGTCGAGCTCAGGGTCGTCTATGTTGGGCAGATAGGAGCGCGAGCCGAGCTTGATCTTGAAGCCGGCCTTCTCCATCATCATAAAGGTCGCCTCCTGGAGGCTACCCTTGGGTAATCCCAAAATCAACTTGCTCATGCACCACCTGTTTTCGCATCTGATCTAAGTAAGATAAGGGCAGAAATAATAGTCAATGGGCCCGGATTCGTCCAGACTTGTTTTAAGGCCCCGCTTAAATTCGCGTAACCCGCTCAGCGCTAAAGGCATCGATCGCCCGGTAGCCCTTGCTGTAGGTCCCGCTGTGCCGGGTGCCAGGGGGAATGACGCACTCATCGCCGGCCTTCAGGAAGACCTTCTTCCCCCCGACCTCCCCCTCAAAGGTCCCTTCCACCACCAGGGCGTACTCCCAGAAGTCATGGACCTGCTCGGGCTGAACGCCCCCGGTCTCCGTTTGCCAGAAGACAATCTGCCGGCTGTCTTTCCCGTCAAACACATAGCCCTCCATGGAAGGGTCCGGCACATGGGCAACCCGGTTCGCGGGCGTGGTGAAGAACTCAGGGAACTTTTTCATTCTCTCATCTTTCCTTACATTGCCTGCCAAGGAGCGTCATTCTCATAGAAGCGCACGGGAAGGCCGGGGAATCGCATCTCCAGCTTCCGGGCCAGCACGCGCATGCCATCCATCTCAGTAGCATGGTGCATGGCGTCGATCACGGCCCACCCTTCCGCCCGGGCCAGCCGCACCACGCCGTCAATCACATCGCCGCCGATCACCACGTCGAAACCGAGCGGCCCGGCGCATACGGCGCCGGCCCACCCCTGGCACAGCCCTCCCCACGGAACGGCGGCGCGACGCACCGGGCGCTCCAGGTCGCCGTCATAGCGCACAAAGGGAAGCTCCAGCTTGGCCTTCAATTCGGCGATCAACTCCCGCAAGGTGCAGGGCGGCAGGTCGACAACCGGAACGCCGCGGGACCAGTCCGTCGGATACCCGCCCCACCCGAGGCGGGCGAACAGGGCCCGGGGCATGCCCCAGTCGGCCTTGTCGATATTGGAGTGCATCTGGTGAAGCGCCAGGCCGGCCCGCCCGGCGATGGCCTTGATGCGCCTGTTCGCCGGAACCTCCCCGGCGTCCGGCAGGGGGCCCCACACAAACCGCT
This sequence comes from Kiritimatiellia bacterium, assembly GCA_964201555.1. GTDB lineage: Bacteria > Verrucomicrobiota > Kiritimatiellia > CAIKKV01 > CAIKKV01 > CAIKKV01. Next base: position 2,411 of record CAXNFL010000114.1, on the reverse strand, counting down.
GGGGAAGGTCGAACACGGGCCGCTCGTGCGAAATGCCTATATTCAGCCCCTGCGCCTCCATTTTCTCGAGAAGGTCCGGCGTCAGCCACCAGGCCACGGCGATGCCCCTGGCCTCGATGGCGCCATCCCCGGCCAGGTAGACATTTTCCCAGGCGGTGGAGGGGTTCGGGGCGATCTCGAACACGTAATCGACAATATCCTGCGCTTTCATCAGAGCACCTTGTACTTTTCGAAAACTTCCCGCAAGGTCTTGCCGGCCAGCAGCTCCTTGCGAGAGGCGTTCTCCTTGTTCCCTTTTTCAGCTGCCAGCAGCAGCACCTCCTTCTCGACCGCCCTCGGGACCACCACCACGCCGTCGAAATCGGCCACGACCAGCTCGCCGGTGTGCACCAGGACATCGCCGCAGCGGACCGGCACGTCGTACGCCATCACCCGGGCCCGCCCCATGGAGTCCAGCGGCCGGATGCCGGTGTAATAGACGGGAAAGCCCATGTCCATGATGCGGACGCAGTCCCGGATCTGGCTGTCGCACACGCAGCCGGCCGCGCCGCTGCGCTTGGCCAGGGTCGACATCAGCTCGCCCCAGGGGGCGTTGGTGCCTCCGAAGTCCGAGGAGTGGACCGGGACATCCCCGGGCTTCAGCGAATCCATGAAGTCGATCTCCAGCCCGTACGGATCTTCCGTCACCACATAATCCGTCTCCATCCACCGGACGGTCCGGGCGCGCCCCACGAAGCCGCAGGCGCGAACGTCGGGGAGCAGCGGCCGGATCCGCTGGTGCATGGCCTGCTCGCGGAAGCCCAGCGAGTCCAGGATGTCGCACACCACCGGCACATAGAGCTGTTTGCGCACAAAATCGAAGATTTCCGCGTCGGTATCAAACATGACGGGTCCCTTTCTAAAGAATCCGGTATTTCCTGATCATCTTCTCGTCCGGCTCCACGCCCAGCCCCGGCCCGGTGGGCACCGGGATGTACCCGTCCCGCATCACGATCGGGCTCTCGCACAGGGTGTTGAGCAGCGAGCTGGACGACACGTTGTACTCCAGGTACGCGGGGGCCATCTGGTACGCATTCAGGTGCAGGGCGGCCGCTTTCAGCAGATCGGTCAGCCAGGCATGCGGCACGCATTCGATCTGGCGGCGCATGCAGAAGTCGGCAATCTGCCGGCCCACCGTCAGGCCGCCGCAGCGCGACAGATCCGGCTGCAGCACATGGGCCTTGCCTTCGATGGCCAGGCGCTCGAAGTCGCGGATGCCGGAGAGCTGCTCGCCCGCCGCGATGCGCAGCGACGTGGTGGCTTCCGAGACCCGGGCGTAGCCCTCGAAGTTTTCGGGATGAATGAAATCCTCCAGCCAGAAGATATCGAGCTCCTCGAGGTTCCGGACCAGCCGGATCCAGTCCTTGAGCGGGCGGGGCCGCCAGGGCGCATCGGGGTTCATGGCGTACCAGCCCGGATCGACCATCAGGTCGATGTCGGGGCCGGCCTCTTCGCGCGCCGCGCGAACCAGCGCCACGTCCAGCGCGAGATCCGTCCCGAAGACGCCCCAGCCGAACTTCATCGCCTTGAACCCCTGCTTCAGGTAGCCCTCCACGGCGCGCTTCATATCGTCCGGCGTCGGGCGGAACAGGGTGCTGGCGTAGCCCTTCACCCGCTCGTGATACCGCGCGCCCAGCAAGGTGGAGACCGGCTGCCGGAAGGCCTTGCCGGCAATGTCCCACAGGGCGATGTCGATGCCGGACATCATCTGCATGCCGGCGCCCTGGCGGCCGTAGTAGCCCACGTAGCGGTACATCTTCTGCCAGAGGCGCTCGCGCTCAAGGGGATCTTCGCCCACCAGCGCGCTCTTGAGCGACTCGAAGCCGATCGCCCCGCAGGGCGGCGGCTCGTTCACGATCGCCCGCCCCACATGGGGCTGGGTTTCGACGTCGGACCACCCCGTGATGCCTTCATCGGTGGTGATTTTGACCAGGGAGACAAACCGGACGCCGTGCGCTTCCGCCGCTTCGGCCGGGTTGGGATAATTCTTCCCCGTATCCAGGACCATGGCTTCCACATCGACAATTTTCATCGCGTCTCCTCAAAGGTGAAGGCGACCTTCATGGCCGACTCGCGGCCGGACTGGGCCAGCGCCACCGCCTCCCGGAAGCGCTCCAGCGGCAGGCGGTGCGTGATCAGCTCGTGAAACGCGAACCGCGGATCGCCCAGGGCGCTCACGGCGCTGTCTAACCGGTCCTGGTCATTGCAGGCGCCCACGATCTCGAGCTCCTTCACATGGACACGGAAGAGATCCATGGGCGTTTCGCCCGGGATGGCCGAGAAGATGACCAGCCGGCCCCGGGCCCGGAGAAAGCCCAGCGCATCGCGGCAGGCCTGGCGGTTGCCGGTGGCCAGGATCACCGCGTCGTACC
>CAXNFL010000113.1:0-6819 GCA_964201555.1 Kiritimatiellia bacterium | reverse complement strand
CATCCTGGCGGCCCGCTCCGCCGTGAAGGAAAATTTCGCCGCCATCAACGCCGACGACTTCTACGGCCGCGCCTCCTACGCCGCCATCGGCGAGTTTCTGCGCGCCACGCCGGTCACGGCCCCCGCCTATACCCTGGCCGCCTTCCCGCTGCGGAACACGCTGTCGGAAAACGGCACCGTGGCCCGCGGAGTCTGCGAAGCCGATGCGCGGGGCCTGCTGACCCGCGTCACGGAGCGCACCCGGATCGAGCGCAGCGGCGCGGGCGCCCGCATGGTGATGGACGACGGCTCCGTGCTGGCCTTCACCGGGGATGAGCCCATCTCCATGAACATCTGGGGCTTCACGCCCACCTTGTTCCCTTTTCTCGAGAAGCACTTCTCCGCGTTCCTGAAGAAAAACGCCGCCCAGCCCAAGTCCGAGTTCTATATCCCGACCGTGGTGGACTCGCTCATCCAGGACGGCCTCGCCACGGCCCGCGTCCTGCAGACGCCCGACAAATGGTTCGGCGTCACCTACCCGGCGGATAAACCCGTGGTGGTGGCGGCGATCCGGGAGCTCGTCCAGGCGGGCGCCTATCCGTCCCCGCTCTGGGGCTGAGGAAATAGGTCGGGCCTCCCGAGAAACCTGTCTGTCAACCCCAGACTCTTCGTAGCCGCGCCGCGCCTCTTCGTAGCCGCGCCTGATAAGGCGTGGTCCTGCGCCCTATCCACCGCTTATCAGCGGCGGCTACGGCTATTTCCGCGCGAAGGGGGTGGCCCGGGCGCTCCGCGCACGGGAAACAATCCGGCCATGGCAGGACAGTTTCCGTCGCGAGGGACCGCGACGGCCACCTTAAAGCGATTAAACAAAAATCTCGCAGGAGCTATTATCCGGAATATAGTTTCGCCGGCGAAGGGACTCGCCGCCCTACCTAGCATTTGCTTTTGTTCTTCAGGGAGGGCGCTCAGTCCCGCGAGCGCCGCATGAGCAGTCAAAGGGCTATTTTCCCAGCCTCTCGGAATGACCGTCTATGACTTATCATCTTCGGAAAAATGGTGGAGCCAGAGGGAGTCGAACCCTCGGCCTCTTCGTTGCGAACGAAGCGCTCTACCAGCTGAGCTATGACCCCACGTATTTGAAGGCTTTTAAGATACCCCAAACAGGGCCTTTTGTAAAGGGCCGAGTGACGGGGTTTATCAAACCGCTTCGTCCCGGCTATCGCACGAGAATCAACGCCCCTTTCGGGGTGGTTGTCGTTTCCGTCTTGGAGGCATAGAGGGTGCCGCCATAGCGCCCCAGGTTGATCTGGCCACCGTTGGGCGTCGGCTCCAGCGACCAATCGCTCGCCGGGTCGCCCTTGTCGATGCAGGGGCTGCTGACGGCGTCCTTGACCCAGGTGCTGGTCGCCGGGTCGTAGCGGCCGCCTTTGGACTTGAGGTGCACGTCGTAGGGGAGGATGGCGCTGGCGAATTGCGGATCCACGTTGGTGATGCCAAGGCCGTAATTCTTCAGGGTCGCCGCGATATGGTAGGCGTTCGTGTTGATGTCGCTATAGGACAGGTTCAGCGTTGAAACGGTTCCCATGGAGATATTAGTGGAAGCCGTGGCGGTAGCGGTGTTTCCCCAGAAAATCGAGTTGACCACGTAAACCGTGGCCGTTGATGTCGCGGTGGGACCGGCCCGGATAGCCCCTCCCACGCCATTGCCCGCACTCGGCGCGCTGGAGCCGTTACCCACAAACGTGCAGTTCGAAATAAGGGTTTCCGGATAGCCCCCCATTTCAATGATCGCGCCGCCGCCTACCGTCCCGCCCATTCCCTTCGCAGCATTTCCCAGGAAGGAACAATTCCGGTACACATTCGTGGTGGACCCCGAATGAGCGATTGCGCCTCCCGAATAGGAGGCCGTATTGCTTGAAAAATCGCAATTCATCAGCGCGGCGGGCCCCACCGTGTAGAGCGCACCGCCATATTGTCCACCCGAATTATTGTAAAACTCACAATTCGCCAAGGACAACCGGCCTGTTATGCGAATGGCTCCCCCATTGCTTCCAGACGTATTATTGGTGAAAACGCAGTTCGAAAAGTCGAAATTATTCCCCGTCTGGGCTTCGCTGATAGCGCCGCCATCACTGCCCGACGCCGCGTTATTGCCAATGAATACGCACCGGGTAAACACCCCCGTTCCGCCCCCCCGGTTGTACGCGATCGCACCGCCACTCCCGGTCACAGCCCTATTCGCCACAAACGTGCAATTGCTGAACGTGTGCCTGAGGTTGGACGTGTTTATGTAGACCGCCCCGGCGCTCGTGCCCATATTGTTGGTGAAAAGGCAATTGCGAAAGGCAATCGCGCCCGCTACGCCCGGAATGAATGCCCCGCCTGCACCCGAGTTCGTCCCATTCCTGAGCACAAATCCGTCCATGGTTAAAGCGCCCGTACTTAGAAGCACGCGACCCGCATTGTTTCCGTCCAGGATAGTCTGATCGACCAGCAAATCGCGCTGCGTCACATCCGTCATGCCGACGGTAAATCCCCCGTAAAAGACGTTGTTGGCCTTGACGGCTATGCCTGCCGTCGAGTCTGCCGGATAGAGGCCTTTAGCCACCCAGAACTCGCCGCCAACGACCTTGGCGGTCGCATTGGTGATGGTCCGGAATGCGGTGTTCCACGAAGCGCCATCTTCGGAAGGCCCCGTGGCATCCTTGTTAATATAGTATGGCAGGCCGTGGGCCGGGGACAGAAGCCCCCCAAGTAGAAAAACAAATCCGAGAAACACGGCAGGAATGAGTCGTCCCTCAAACGAAAACCCCTGATTTCGAGTCGCTGTGTCTATTATATTACTCACGACCAATCCTCCTTATCAAACAAATCAAACTTGCCAACAATTACTTTGGGGAACATATATAATTCTTTTAGGATTACGCAATCATAGCACGCCCTCGTTACCCACTCAAGACCAATGTGTAATTTAACGCTAATTTAACAAAACTAATCAGATATAGGGCAGGCGAACCTCGCGCAACAGCCCCTGGGGAATCTCCGTCACGAACCGGGAGGGCCGGCAAAACGTGATATTCCCGTCGCGGCCGCGCCGAATCTCGGGCTGGCACAGGAACAGCTCGTCCTTGGCCCGGGTAATGGCCACATAAAACAGCCGCCGCTCTTCCGACTCCCCCTCCACATTCTCAGCCAGCGCGCGAACCTGCGGGAACATACCGTCCGTCGCCCAGAGGATAAACACGACCTTCCACTCCAGCCCCTTCGCCTGGTGAACCGTGCTGAGATGCAGCGCCGGCCGGTCCGCCTCAACCTGCGCGGCCTCGGCATCCAGGTTCGTCATCAGCGCCACCTCGCTCAGGAAGGCTTCCAGTGATTCATATTTGGCCGTGAAGCGCGCCACTTCCTGGATGTCCTCCAGCCGGTTTTCGGCGTTTTCGAAGGTCAGCCCCAGGTGCGCCTGGTAAAACTGCTCCAGGAACTCCATGATCAGGTCCGCCGGCGGCATGCCGCTCCCCTCGCAGCCCCGCTCGTAGACGCGCGCAATCCCCGCCCAGCCCGCCCGGGCCGCCGCGGGAACCAGCGAGCCGACCAGTTTCAGCTGGATCGCTTCCTGGGGCCGGAACGCCTGCCCCAGCTTGTCCCAGATCTTCTGCACCGTCCGCGGCCCCACGCCGGGCAGCAGCTCCAGCAGGCGGGCGAACGACAGCATATCCCGGGGATTCTGCAGCAGCCGCAGCAGCGCGCAGACATCCTTGATGTGGGCCTGCTCGAAAAAGCGGATGCCGGAGGTGATCACGAACGGCAGCCGCTCCTTGGTCAGGTACAGCTGCAGCTCCATGGCGTGATAGTGGGCCCGGTAAAGCACCGCCATCTCGTCGGGCCGGTAGCCCGCCCTCTGGAGCCGCCGCACCTGCTCGGCAATATACCGCGCCTGGGCCTCGCCATCCCGCAGCCGGGCCGAAACGGGCAGCAGATGCGGCTCGCGGGTGCTGCGCAGGTGCTTCTGGAACTGCTCGGGATTCCCCGCAATGCAGGCGTTCGCCACCTCCAGGATTTCCGGGGTGCTGCGGTAGTTCGTCTCAAGCTTGAACACGCGGGCGTCGGGATAGCGGTCCTGGAAGCTCATGATGTTGCGGTAGTCGGCGCCCCGCCAGGAGTAGATGCTCTGGAAATCGTCGCCCACCACCAGCAGGTTCCGGTGCTGCCCCGCAATGGCGTGCACCCACTCGCTCTGGATGGCGTTCGTGTCCTGGAACTCGTCCACCAGCACATGCCGGAACCGGTTCTGGTAATGGCCCAGCACGTCGGCGTGCTCCCGGAACAGCCGCAGCCCGTTCACCAGGAGATCGTCGAAATCCATGGCGCCCATTTTCAGCTTCGCCTCGGCATACCGCGCGCCGATGGCCACCACCGCGTCCAGGTTGAGCTCCACCATGTCCTGGAAGCGCGTCGCCACCACGGCGCGCACGGGCTTGGCCGTGTTCGCCGCCTGGCTGAACGCGGCCATCATCACCTCGGGCTTGGGGAACAGCTCGCTGTCCACCTTCATGTCCTTCATGACCCGCTTGAGCAGCGAAATCGAATCGTCGCTGTCCAGGATGGTGTAGTCGGAGGGATACCCCAGCAATTTCGCGTGCCGCCGCAGGATGCGGTTGGCCATATGATGAAACGTGCCGCCCCAGAGCGCGCCCACGCCCGGCCCCACCAGCTGCTGCGCGCGCTCCAGCATCTCCCGCGCCGCCTTGTTGGTGAAGGTCAGCAGCAGGATCGCCTCGGGCGGAATGCCGCTGAACACCAGGTGCGCCACGCGGTAAACCAGGGTGCGGGTCTTGCCGGTTCCGGCGGCCGCCAGCACCAGGATCGGCCCGTCGGGCGCCAGCACCGCCGCCAGCTGCTCGCTGTTCAGCGCTTTTTCAAATTGAATGCGATGATCCGTCATACCGCCGCCGCGCTCCCGCCCCGCCGCCGCATCCGATCGAGCAGCCAGCAGCAGAGCGTCTTCGAATCGCGGATCCCGCCGCCCGCGATCAGCGCCTCGATCTCGGCCGCCCCATAGAGCCGGACCCCCACGCGCTCGTCCTCATCCAGCGCCTGCGCGCCGCGAACGGGATCCAGCCGGGCATAAAACAGGTGCAGCGCCTCCGAAACGAAGCCGGGCGAGGCGAACACCTTGCCGAGCGGGATCAGCTCGGCCGCCCGGTAGCCGGTCTCCTCCTCGACCTCGCGCCGGGCGCACTCGATCGCCGCCTCACCGGGCTCCAGGCAGCCCGCCACCACCTCGATCAGCCGCTCGCCGACCGCGCGCCGGAACTGCTCCACGAGCACGAAGCGGCCGTCCGGCAATTCGGCCAGGATGGCCGCGGCCCCGGGATGATGCACCACCTCGCGCTCAGCCCGCTTTCCGTTGTCCATCTCCACCGTCTGGACCTCCACGCGGATCCGGCGCCCCGTAAAAACGGGGCGGACGCCGACCAGGCGCTCCTCGGGAATGGAATCGGGTTTCATGCTCATCATTTTGTATTAGCCTTTCCGCCCCCACCGGGCAAGACTTTTGTCCGGCCATTCTAAGGGAAATGGCATTGCGGCTGACCCGGTATCCTTGCATACTTTAACCGACAACTGAAAGGAACCCTATGAAGAAGACGGCACTGGTCTGCGGCGCGGGCGGCTTTATTGCGGGACACCTGGTCAAGCGGCTGAAGCAGGAAGGCTACTGGGTGCGCGGCGTCGATATCAAGCACCACGAGTACGCCGTCTCCGCGGCCGATGAGTTCCTGCAGCTGGACCTGCGCGAAGAAGCCAACTGCCGCACCGCCCTCACGCTGAAGCCGGGCCCCTTCGACGAGGTGTACCAGCTGGCGGCCGACATGGGCGGCATGGGCTTCATCCACTCCGCCGAGTGCGAAATCATGCGCAACAGCGCGCTGGTCAACATCCACATGACCCACTCCGCCGCCACGATGGGCGTGAAGCAGTACTTTTTCTCCTCCTCGGTCTGCGTCTACCGCGACATGAAGCACGGGGAGCCCGAAATGACCGAGGCCCAGGCCGTTCCCGCCAATCCCGACAACGAGTACGGCTGGGAAAAGCTGTACGCCGAGCGCATGGCGCAGGCCTTCAGCCGCCGCTTCGGCATGGCCGTCCGTATCGCGCGGTTCCAGAACTGCTACGGCCCGGAAGGCACCTGGCGCGGCGGCCGCGAAAAGGCCCCGGCCGCCATGTGCCGCAAGGTGGCGGAAGCCGCGGACGGCGGCGCCATCGAAGTGTGGGGCGACGGCACCGCCGTGCGCTCCTACACCTATGTGGACGATATGACCGACGGCATCTTCCGGCTCATGCACTCGAAGCTCGAGGGCGCCTGCAATATCGGCTGCCCGGAATACGTCTCCGTTGACGAGCTGGCCCAGACGGTGGCGAAGGTGGCGGGCAAGCGCATCACGATCAAGCATGTGAAGGGGCCCGTGGGCGTCGAGTCGCGCAACTTCAGCAACGAGCGGATCTACTCCATCGGCTGGAAGCCCCGGATCTTCCTGGAAGAGGGCATTCGCCGGACCTATCCCTGGATTGCGAAACAGGTGGCCGCCCACCCCGCCTAATCCCGCCGCTCCCACTCCGCGCACACGTCGCGCGCCGCCGAAAAGCTCAAGGTGCTTTCGGCTTCGCCCGGCGGAGTGATCTCGGTAATGGCGGAGCCGTACTCGTGCCGCACCACCGCGTTGTTCAACTGCGGCCACTGCGCGCAGGAGAACGGCTTGCCGTTCAGGACCGTCCCCTCCGCCTGCGACACGCGGATGCTGCTGCCGGAGGCCAGCCACTCGATCGCCCGGCGATCCTCCG
>CAXNFL010000112.1:0-6833 GCA_964201555.1 Kiritimatiellia bacterium | reverse complement strand
CAGGCCGGTGAGGCCCGCCTTTTCGGCCGCATCCGCGAGCCGGGCCGCCGGGCAGGCGGGACCGACGGTGACCGTGGTTCCTTCAATGCGGAGGGTGGCGAAGGCCGCGGCGGAGAGCCGCAGCGCGATGCCGCGCAGCCCCGTGTCGGGGATTAGCAGGTTGCTGCCGCCGCCGATCACGGTGACCGGCACGCCGGCCCGGTTGGCGCGTGAGAGCAAGGCGACCAGATCGTCTTCCGAGCCCGCCTCCACCCAGGCGTCGGCTTCCCCGCCCACGCGATAGGTGGTCTTGATCCCCAGCGGTTCATTCAGGCGGACGAGTGAGGCGGGCAGCGGCTCGGCCAGGAGCGGCTCGCACGGCTCGCGCCACAGGCGCGGGCCGGCGGTGCGAGTGACGGCCAGATCCGCTTTCGCCCAGGCCGCGATTTGTTCCACATCGCCGGCGCCCATGACCAGGAGCAGGTCGCCGGGCTCCAGCCGGTGGCGCAGGTCGAGCCACGCCTCGCGCAGGGTGCGCGCCAGGCGGGGGGCGCTTCCCGATTCCCGGAAGCGGTGGTAGAGATCCCAGATCGTGCCGCCTTCCAGCGGCTCCTCGGAGGCGGCGTAGACCGGCACGAGCGTTAGGTCGTCCACGCCCTCGAAGGCCGGCGGGAAATCGGCGCCCAGCGCGAGGGTGCGGGTGTAGCGGTGGGGCTGGTAGACGGCGAGTATCCGGCGCCGGCCCTGGCGGCGGGCGGACTGGATGGCGGTGCGGATTTCCGAGGGGTGGTGGGCGTAGTCGGAGACGACCAGCACATCGGGCCGGTCGATGATCCGGTCAAAGCGGCGGTGCGGCAGGGCGAAGCCGGCGAAGGCCGACTGGATCTGCTCGAACGTCAGGCCGAGCGCGAAGCCGGCCGCCGCCACGGCCAGGCTGTTCAGGATGTTGTGCCGGCCGGGCACGGGCAGCTCCACGCGGCCGAGGGGCTGGCCGTCGCGGACGAGCGTGTAGGCGATGCGGTCCGCCCCATCTTCCGGATCGGCCGCGCGGAAAGCCGCCTGCGGGGAAAAGCCGTAGCCCGCGGCGCCGGGAATGGCGGAGGCCAGCCGGGCGGCGCGGGGATCGTCGGCGCAGTAGATCACCCGGCGGGCCTGGCGCATGAAGGTGATGAAGCAGGCCTCGAAGGCGGCCGCATCGGCGAAGTGCTCCATGTGGTCGAACTCGATATTGGTCACCACGGCGAGTTCGGGGGCGTAGAGCGCCAGGGTGCCGTCGGACTCGTCGCCCTCGGTGATGAACAGGTCGGGCGCGCCCGCGCCGGCCATGGTGCCCTGGTCGTCCATATGGCCGCCCACGAAGAAGGAGGGGCGGCGGCCGGACGCCTGGAGCAGGCGGGTGAGGAAGGTGGTGGTGGTGGTTTTGCCGTGCGTGCCGGCGATCACGACCGAGCCGCTCTCCGGCAGCAGGGCGGGCAGCACTTCGCCGCGGCGGAGCACGGGCTTTCCGGCGGCGGCGGCGGCGGCGACCTCGGGGGAGCCGGCGGGCACGGCCGTGCTGCGGATGAGCCAGTCGGCGCCGGCGGCGTGGGCGGGGTCGTGGCCGACGGTGACCGGGATGCCCTGGGCTTCCAGCCAGGCGGTGTTAAGGCCGGCGGCGGCGTCGCACCCCGAGACGGCCAGGCCGCGGGCTTTGAGATGGAAGGCGAGGCCGGCCATGCCGATGCCGCCGATGCCGGCGAGATGGACGCGGCCGCCGGCGGCGATGAGGCGGCGGGCGAGGGGAACGGGCTGGAGAGGGGGGGTAGGCATGGGGTGTATGATAGCGTGCGGGCGGAGGTTGGCAAATCGTTTCGTAATTTTTCCTTAACATGCGGGAGTTTGGGGCGTATCATGGCGGCTTATTCAGGTGGGTTTTTCGGATACGGCAAGGATGATCATGGCTCGCTTTAAAAAAGTGGCGGTTTTGATGGGGGGGCCTTCCACCGAGTGGGAGGTGTCGATCCGGTCGGGCACGGCGGTGGCGGAGGGCCTGCGGCAGGCCGGCTACCAGGTCGAGCCGGTGAGCTTCCGGGACCGCTCGCCCCGGCTTCCGTCCGGGATCGAGGCCGTCTTCATCGCGCTGCACGGCGAGTTCGGGGAAGACGGCCAGGTTCAGGCGTATCTGCGCGCCCGCGGCGTTCCCTACACCGGCTCCGGGCCCGAGTCGAGCGCGATCTCGTTCGACAAGCTGCGCTGCAAGAAGGTGCTGGAGGGGGCGAAGATTCCCACGCCCGCCTGGGAGGTGCTGCACGCCGGCCAGGCGCGCACGCTGCCGCTGCCGGTGGTCACCAAGCCGCCGCGCCAGGGCTCCTCGTTCGGCATCGGCCAGGCGCATGTGGAGGCCGAGTTTCCCCAGGCGCTGGCCGGCTCCCTGGCGTACGACACGGAGGTGCTGGTGGAGGCCTTTGTGCCGGGGCACGAGCTGACCGTGGGGCTGGTGGACGGCGAGGCCCTGCCGGTCATCGAGATCGTGCCGAACGGCGGCTTTTATGGATTCGAGCAGAAGTACACGAAGGGCGCCACCCGGTACGACGTGCCGGCGGCGATCGGCGGGGAGCGGACGGCGCGGTGCCGCGAGCTGGCGCGGAAGACCTTCCAGGCCCTCGATTGCCGGGGGCTCGGGCGCGTGGATTTCCGGATGACCCCGGAGGGGGAGCTGTTCGTGCTGGAGATGAACACGATCCCGGGCTTTACGGAGACGAGCCTGCTGCCCAAGGCGGCGGCCGCGGCGGGCATCGGCTTCAGCGCGCTGTGCGCGCGCATCATGGAGACGGCGGCGGTTTAAAGGCGGAACGGACGGAGTCGCGTGATGGGATGGAAGTCATTTTGGAGCCGGTTCAAGGATGACGGCGAGAAAAAGCTGAACCGCAAGCGCAACAGCGTGACCAGCGTGGGCGGACGGTCGTCCGAGATCGCGGGCCGGCGCAAGAATCGCGCGGTCCTCGCCGTACTTATCCTTATTTTTGCCGCCCTGACCGGCACGGTCCTGTGGCTGGCCCTGCAGAAGGTGGCCGAGGTCCTGCTGTTCACGAACCCCGAATACCGGGTCCGCACGATCGACATCGTCTCGGACGGCCAGCGCGTTTCGTGCGACAAGGTCAGGCAGTGGGCCGAGATCGAAACGGGCATGAACACCCACGCCATCAACCTGGCCAAGATCCGGCTGAAGCTGCTGCGCGTGCCCGTGATCAAGACGGTGGATGTCTCCCGGGTCATGCCCGACCGGATCACGATCCGGCTGTCGGAGCGCCTGCCGATCGCCTGCGTGGGTCTGCTGGGCCTGCGGGGCGTGGACCAGACCGGCTACGTCTTCGCCATCGCCCCCGCGCGCAACGCCATGCCCGTCATCACCGGGTTCATGGACGAGCCCACCCCGGGCACCCGCCTCCAGGGCCGGATGCTGAACGCCGTGGAAGTGGTCGACGTGCTGAACCGCAGCTCCCTGGGCGGCCTGATGCACGTGGATGTGCTGGATGTGAGGGAGCCCGACTGCCTGGTGATGAAGCTGGCCGAGGGGCCGCTGATCCGGCTGAACTGGCCCGACATGGCGATGTCGACCCCCGAGAGCCGGCTGGCGCTGGACGGCAAGCTGCGGAGCCTGGCGCGCGTGATGGACGATGCGCGGCTGAAGAACCGGCGGCTCGCGAAGGTCGACATGACGTTTAACGACGATTACATTCCCGTGGAGTAGGCTGCGATGACAATTCCCCCGCTGGTGGCGCTGGAAATAGGGACAAGCAAGGTGACGGCCGTGGTCGGCGAAGTGAAGCCGGACGGCAGCCTGTTGATTACAGGCATGGGGCGGGAGGACTCCAAGGGCGTCCGCAAGGGCGAGATCGTGGATTTTGACACGGCCCTGGCCTGCGTGAAAAGCGTCCTGATCCGGGCCGAGGAGAACGCCCAGGTGGAGATCGGCAGCGTGCTGCTGGCCGTCTCCGGCGGCCACCTGCAGAGCCTGGTCAACCAGGGCTCGAAGATGATCTCGGGCAAGAACGCGGAGATCACCGAGGCCGACGAGGCGGAGGTGATGGACCTGGCGCGCGCGATGAACCTGCCGCCGGACCGCGAGGTGATCCATTCGATCGGGCAGCATTTCATCATCGACGGCGACCGCATCGTGCACCGCGCGGTGGGCATGGACGGCTCGAAGCTGGCGCTGGACATGCTGATCGTGCATGGCGCGAGGAGCCGGCTGCACACGCCCGTGCGCCTGGTGCGGACGATTCCGCTGGAGCTGGAGGACCAGGTGTTCGGCGGGCTGTGCTCGGCCCTGGCGGTCCTGACGCCCGAGCAGAAGGAGAGCGGCGCGCTGGTGATCGACCTCGGCGGCGGCACCACCGACTATGTCCTCTACGCCTCCTCCAAGATCGCGGCCATGGGCTCGCTGGCCGTGGGCGGGGATCACGTCACCAACGATATCGCCACGGCTTTCAACATCCAGACCCGGCAGGCCGAGCGGGTGAAGCGCGAGTCCGGGGCGGCCGTGGTGGACCTGGCCAACAAGATGAAGACCATCACGGTGCCGGCGGATATGAGCTTCGAGGCGCGCACCTTCACGCAGGGCGCGCTGCACACGGTGGTCAACGCCCGCCTGGACGAGCTGTTCCAGTTCATCGCCCGGCGGCTGCATGGGGAGAACCTGCACCAGCTGAAGGCGGGCGTGATCCTGACGGGCGGCGGAGCCAAGCTGAAGGGCGTGAAGGACCTGGCTGAAAAGGTCTTCCGGCTGCCCTGCGCGGTCGGCCGGATCCAGGGCGTGAGCGGGGCCATCACCCAGGTGTCGGATCCCGAGTACGCCACCGTGGTGGGGCTGGTCAAGTTTGGTCACAAGATGGCCCGGCAGGTGGAGCCGGGGGCCCTGGCGCAGTGGTGGGAGCGGACGGTGCGGTGGATGCGGACCACGCGCGCGGTGGAGGGACATGGCGATGAATGAGAAAACGGAAAAAGCCGGCCCGCAGGTGGCCGTGGTGGGTGTGGGGCACGGCGGCATGGCGGCCGTGATGCGGCTGATCACGGACTGGCCGGAGGCGCCGCGCGTCTTCGCCGTCGGCACGGACCGCGAGATGCTCGAGCGCAGCCTGATTCCCCCGGCCGACCGGGTCCTGATCGGCGAGGCGAAGGCGCTCGGGCTGAGCACGGGCGGAAACGTGGAGGTGGGCCGGGAGGCCGCCGAGGCGGACCGCGACCGGCTCCAGGGCGTTTTTGCAGGCGTCAAGATGGCCTTCCTGGTGGGCGGGCTGGGCGGCGGGCTCGCCACCGGCGCGCTGCCGGTGCTGGCGCGCATGGCCCGCGCCTTCGGCGTCATGACCGTGTGCGTGGTGACGCTGCCGTTCGATTTCGAGGGGGAAAACCGCCGCGTGCGCGCCGAGGAGGGGCTGACCGAGCTCCAGGAGGCGGCCGATGTGGTGATCGCCGTTCCGAACCAGAAGCTGTTCGCGAAATTCGGAACAGAGATGCGGATCGCCGACGCGTTCGGCCGGGCGGACAAGGTCCTCTCGCGCGCCCTGTACAGCATCTGGCGCATGATCAGCCGGCCCGGCCTGATCAGCCTGGATTATGCGGACCTGCACGCCCTGCTGGCGGGCAGCGGCGGGGTGGGCGCGTTCGGGTACGGCGACGGCAACGGGGCCGGCAAGGCGGCCGAGGCGGTCCGGGACCTGATGGCGAATCCGCTTCTCGACGGCGGCCGCGTGCTGCACGAGTGCGAGTCGGTGCTGGTCAATATCGCCGGCGGGCCGGATCTGACGTTGGTGGAGATCGAAACCGTGATGACGCCGATCCGCGAGGCGCTGCGGCAGGATGCCCACCTGGCCATGGGGGCGATTGTGGATGAAGCCTGGCGGGACCACCTGACCGTGACGGTGCTGGCGGCCGAGACCTGGCGGAAGGACGCGTCGGGGCAGATGCAGCTGCTGCTGAACGCCCGGCAGCGGGCGGCCGAGGAAAGCGAGACGGAGCCGGAAATGGACGCCGTTCCGGTTCGCAAGGCGCGCGGCGGGCGCGATCAGTCGGGGCAGGGCGATCTGTCGCTCGAGGACGGAGCCCGGGCCCGGGGCCGGTTCAAGGATGTGGAGCCGACGATCGTGGACGGCCAGAATGTGGACATCCCCACCTTCATGCGCCGGAATATGGCCATCTAGCACAGGACCCGAATCGGCATGAAATCGGAAGAGTTTAAAAAAATCGCCATCCAGTTCGTCAAGTACGGGCTTTCGGGCGGCGTGGCCACGGCCGTGCACCTGACCTGTTTCTACCTGATGGCGATCCTCGTGCTGCCGGCCCTGTCGGCGGGCGATCCGATTTTCCATTTCCTGAAAATGACCGGGCCGGTTGAGGCGATCGAGCCGGTGCTCCGGGCCAAGCGCGCGGCCCTGGACAACGGGGCGGCGTTTATCCTGTCCAATCTCACCGCCTATATCCTGAACGTGCTGTGGGTGTTCAAGGGCGGCCGCCACCACTGGCTCCTGGAGATCGGCCTGTTTTACCTGGTCTCGGGCGTGAGCCTGGTGGTCGGAACGGGCTTGCAGACCTGGCTGATCGCCCATATCGGGCTGAGCACCACCGTGGCCTTTTTCGCCAACATGGTCTCCGCGCTGCTGATCAACTACGGCATGCGCAAATATGTGATTTTCAAGGGGTAACCAGTCGCCCTGTTCCTTGGCGGCGGCGTGATGCGGGTTGTTCCATTTCGGGCGCCAATGGGCGGCCGCTTTCGGGCTGATCCGCCTTCAGGCTGGAGGCGTCGGGACACGAGTCCACGCCGCCTCGCCTTCAGGCGGCTGAGCCTCGAAATCGTCTCGCCCATTTTCGCCTGA
>CAXNFL010000111.1:0-6840 GCA_964201555.1 Kiritimatiellia bacterium | reverse complement strand
GCCTGCGCGAATTGAACAAACCGGTCACCGTGGTTTATTATGAACGGGGTGACCATCAGCTGTCCCCCGTGAGCTCCCGGCTGGCGGCGTTCCAGGCCATGGCGCCCCAGTTTATACGGGACCGGGGCCGGCCTGGGCCGACCGACTGGGAAGCCGGGCTGAAGGTTGAACTGCCGTGCGGCGCGCGGACGCTCGTGGTGGACTGGAGCCAACCGGCCACGAGTCCGAGCCTGTTTCAGTGGCGGGCGTGAATGCGCGTCCGGCTCATTGCGGGCCGGTTCATTCGCTTGCGATAGGCCAGGGGCTGCACTTGAAGACCCCGGTAAACATGCGGGAAAAATAGAGGGGATCCGTGAACCCCACTTGGGTCGCGATTTCGCTGATGCGCAACGATGTCGTTTCAAGCAGCGCCGCGCCCTGCCGGAGCCGGGTGTCCCGCAGAAAGCGCATGGGCGACATGCCGACGTCCTTCTTGAAAACCCGCCACAGATGGCTGGAACACATGTGAGCGCTTTGGGTCAAGGCCTGGAGATCCAGCGAGGGGTCCCTATAATGCGCAATGATGAACTCGATTGTCGACTTGACCGCCGTTGAAACTTTCGGGGCCGTATCGACATTTTGAGCCTCATCCATCAGGATGTTGAACAATTCATAGAGCGCCGCTTTCCGGTGGATGGGGACGCTGCGGCGCGAGGACGCAGCCATCGAAAGTGACAGGTCGGGGGCGCGGGTCATGACCATCCAGGAGTGGGGGGCGGTCTGGTTGCACTAGGCCGCCACATTCCGAAGGGCCGTGAGCAACCGGTCGGGATGAGAGACCGGGAACGCATGGAGCAGGGGCTTTTCCACGAGCGGCGCGAACAGCGGTTCGCGGGTCACGTCGATGAGCAGCGCCCAGGACTTTGCTCCCGGCGAACGGGGTGACTGAACGCCAAAGTGCTGATTCAGCAGGGCCGCCTCGTTCGTGCCGATGTCGCGTTTCAACTCGCCTACCTGGACGTCTTTCAAGGTTCCTGACAAAACAAAAACGATCTCCAGCGCGGGGGAGGGCCGGTCGTGGAGATAACCGCCCACGGGCCCGACGTAGGGAATGACGGGAAGCGGGTCCTGCCGCAAGCGGTCGCACAGGCGTGTCAGCCAAAAGAGTGATTTGTCCATTGTGTGACCCTTTCCATTATGTATCGCCCGGGCCATCTATCAGGAAGGAGGCCCAGCTTTGAGTTCGGACGCCCCCATCCATGCCGGCCGCCTCATCGCCCTCATTGCAGAGCAACAAAGGCCGGAATCTGGGATAGAGCCGGCAGAACTCCAGAAGGCCTCTCAGATCCTGAGAACGGTAGGCCCCGGTTTTGACTTCAATGGCCCAAGCTCCCCAGCTTCCCTCCAGAATCCAATCCACTTCCAACGGCTCAGCCCGCCAGTAACACACGGGCTGCCCCGCATTCCAGGCAAAGGCCCCAACGGCATTTTCAACCCACCTTCCCCAGCGGACAGGCTCTCGTTCCTTCTCAGGGGCCGGCCCCATGGCCGCCAGCAATCCGTGGTTCAGGATCGTCAATTTCGGAGGAGCCGCCCGCTGACGAACGGTTCGCTCGGAATATTTCCGTACTCCCGCCACGAGGCATGCTTCTTCCAGGAGGTGAAGATAGTGGGCGAGGGTCTCCAGAGCGCCGCGTTCGGCCAGTTCGCCCGCCAGTTTCTGCAAGGACACAACCTCTGCCGGATGACCGACGGACACCGCATACACCTGACGCAAGAGGGCGGGCTTGCGCACCGTCTCAAGGTTCAAGATGTCGCGCCCGATGGCCGGCTCGATAATGCTGTCACGGAGATACGCGCGCCACCGGTCCGGCTGACCGAGCAAGGCCTGGCCCCCGGGATAGCTTCCCGACAGGACGAACTGGCTGACGGCCTCGCCCGGGGGAAGATGGAAACACCGCATCAATTCCGCGGCGGGCCAGTGAAAGAGGCGCAGGCGCTCAAAGCGGCCCGCCATGGTTTCCGCGACCCCTTTCCCGGTTGAATCGCGGAGGACCCCGACACCACCATGTGGAGGGGAACCTTGGCGCGAAGGATCCGGTCCGCCTCGCTTTTCAGGCGGCGGGCCCAGTCCGGCATGTAGGGAACTTCATCCACCAGCAAGAGCCCGCCGCCGGCCTTGCGGGCCCGTTCCCCCGCCGCCCGAACCACGTGTTCCCACCAGCCGGACATCTGGGCCTCGGTCGAGTCGGCGGACACATAGGCGGCCCTTTCTCCGAACTCGCGCGCCAGTTCCGGCAGAAGGGTCGTTTTTCCGACCTGCCTTGGCCCGCTCAGGATCTGAACGCGTCCCGGCGCCGGCTCGCGAAGCCGCTTGAGGAGTTCATCACGAATCGCGTGATAGGAGCCTGGTGGCTGATGTGTGGTCATGGCGTAATAATTATTCGATCATGACGTAATGTTAACGAAAAAAGAGATTTGTCCATATGTTAACCATTTTCGTCTATGGCGATATCCGGGAAGAACAGGGTATTCTCTTCCCGTTGTCTAAAAACTTTTCCAACGCGGGAGCATCGGCTACCTGGCCTACCTGCTTCACCACAGCCTCATCGCCGACGCGCACCGCAACGCCTCCGGCCGGGCCATGAATGTTTTAACGAGGTTTAGAGCGGAGGAACGCATGAGAACCGTGAGGCCGAAGCAGGTGGAAAAGAAAACAAACAGGGACACGCTGGCCATCAACGGCGGCAAGCCGGTCCGGACCAAGCCGTTTCCGCCCCCTTTCATCGGGGCGAACCTGATCGGCCGGGAAGAGAAGGCGCTGGTCGACAAGGTCATGGATGCGAAAAGCCTTTTCCGGCATTATGGCGCCAACTGCCTTCACATGGTGGACCAGTTTGAAACGGAATTGGCCGACGCGGTGGGCGCGCGATATGCCCTGGCGACCTCCTCCGGTTCCGGGGCGCTCTTCTGCGCGATGAAGGGGTTGAATGTCGGGCCCGGAGACGAAGTCATCCTGCCGGGCGGCGCGCTGGACCGGCTGCTGGCCCGGTACGACAACCTCTACCTTGATCTGTCGGCCGGCTCGGGTTTCAACGCCGTGAATCGCGATCCGGAGTTCACGCGCGGGTTTATCGCGCGGCACTGGCGGAAAATGCTGTGGGGCTCGGACTGCTGCGGGATTGGCCAGGCCATTCCCCAGATCCCGTGGCTGGCGAAGCTGGAGGTGGCGCCCGACGTGAAGGAAGCCATTGCCGACGGGAATGCCCGGACGCTCCTGGGGTTGCCTCCAAAGAGAGATTTGTCTATATATCACCCATTTCCGTCTAGGGCATTTGAAGACGGAAAGGGTAATAATAAGAGTAGCTAAGTTTCATTTGATGAAAGAAATTCATGACACCTGAATATCGCCTTCATTGCACAGTCAAAACGCCTTTCACGGGAAAGGCAGTGGAGATTCTGGCGCGGCTCATACGCGGAACCGGGCCATCCTGAAGGGCGCCAAAGCCACCGGCATGCGGATCGCGTTGCTCGATTCGATCAACTGCGGCGATGTCGACGCCCCCCGGGAAGCCTATTCGCCGGTGTTTTCCGACTCGACCCCCGCGCGACGCGGATTTGCGGGCATTCGTGTCTGTCCCAGTCATCCGGCCGGATTTTCTTATCTGTCAAAGCGGTTGGCTCGCTACATCGACGGCTACCAGGACATCGGGCTGGATTGTATCGTCGCCTTCCCCTACGATTCCGGCGGCTGCGGCTGCAAGGACTGCTGGCCCTGGGGCGCCCGCGGCTATCTCACCATTTCCAAGGAGTTTGTCCGCCTGGCGCGGTTGAAGTACCCCGCTATCAAATTCATTCTGGGCACCTGGTGCTACGATGTCCGCGAGAAGCCGGATGGGGAATGGGACGGACTGGCCAAGGCCTTGGCGGAGGACACGAGCTGGGTGCACTACATCATGGCCGACTCGCACTTCGAGTTCCCGACCTATCCGCTGGAGCACGGCGTGCCCGGCGGGCTGCCGATGATCAACTTCGCCGAAATCAGCATGTGGGGACGCTTCCCGTGGGGCGGCTTCGGCGCCAACCCGCTGCCGGAGCGGTTCCAGCGCATCTGGGATGAAACCGAGCGCAAGCTCGACGGCGGGCTGGCCACGCGCTGGCGGGCGGCAAGGGGATCAAGGTGCAGAGCGCCGCCGGAACGGATTATGTGTTCCTCAGCCCGGACACGATCACCTTCCAGGAGGGCGAGGTGGCCTTCACCGGAACCGTGGGCGCCATCCAGACTCGCGGCGGGAAGACCGTGCTTTCGTTGGCCGCGGCCGGAAGCATCGCGTTCAAGGATCGCCAGTTGAAAGCCGACAAGGCGCAATCCCGGCAATGGGGTTCGCCGTAAGAGAGCGCCGGGGTAATCCTTAAAGGCGGGACGATCAGCCGGGACGCTGATCGATAAGTGCGTTTTTCCCGGCGGGGCTGATGCGGTTGTCCTTGATTTCGCAGGGCGGCGTGCCAGGTCGGATCAGGATGCCGGCTTTGCCCGTGCGGCAGCGGAGGGTGTTGCCGATGATCCGGAGCCCCTCGGTTTCGCCCTGGAGGATGATTTCGGCGTCCGCCTCTTTTTTGCCGGCGCAATTGCGCTCGAGCGTGCAGCCTTCGAAGAGGGTGCGGTGGGCGGCGTTGGCGTGGAGGCAGGGGCGGATGTAGATGCCCGCGCCTCCGTTCAGCCGGATGGTGAGGTTGCGGTTCACGCTGTCGGTATCCCGCTCGCCCACGGAAACGCCGAAGGAGCCGTTCTTCTCGAACAGGCTGTCCTCCAGGAGGCCATGGCGGACGCGCAGGCAGTAGAACAGCCCGCAGCCCTTGTTGTGGCGGGCGGTGCAGTTTTTCATGTGGAAGCGGTTGCTGCCGCTGCCGGGATGGAAGCCGTTGCCCGTGCAGTTTTCCACGGTGCAGCCGTCAGCCGTGAAATCGTCGCAGGTTTGGAAGCCGAAGCCGTCCCCATTATAGTCATGAACCGTCACGCCCGTGACGGTGAGCCGGTTTGAGTTGAGCGCCAGGAAGCCGCAGGCCCGGCAGCCGTTTGCCATGACGGGGTTGTGTTTGGCGTTGCCCTCGATGCGGAGGTTTTCCAGGCGGGCGTCCTGGATGTTTTCGGCGGAGACGATGGGAAAGAGCGTTTCCACCACACCGCCGTTCGAGCCAAGGTAGTCATGGTGATGCGGGCGGTTGGTGATCCAGACATCGCCTTCGCGGCGCACCAGGGTGGCGACGGTGGTGTAGAAGCCGAAGGCGTTGTTGTCGCGGATCAGGACGCCTTCGCCGGGCTGGAAGAGGTTGGGCGTGTCGACTTCAACGTCGCGGTGGCCGTAACCCAGGAAAGCGGTAATCCGGGCGGACTTCATGGGCATTTTGAGGAGAACGGTGGCGTGGCCCTGGCCGCGGACGGTGACTCCGGTGCGGAGGTGAAGCGAATCGGCCATCCGGAATGTGCCGGCGGAAAGCTCCACCGTGCCGCCGCCCAGAAGGGCGCAGCGGTCGACGGCCGCTTGGATATGCGAGTGTGAGAAGCCTTTAATGGCGCACGAGGCTTTTCCCACGGTCAAGCGATAGGGCTGCGTTTTCATGTCGCTATCATGCCAGCCACTTGCCCTGGCCGCCAATTTATTTTTTATACTAAGCCACCACCGCTTCCTGCGGGTGAGGTTCGTCGGAAGTGCGGAACGCTCGGATGTCGGCGGACCGGGCGGCCAGAAGTTGGGCGTCGGCGGAGCGGTCCATCGCCCGGTAGAGGGCGACCAGGATGTCCAGGCAGTCCGCCACGCTTTCATGGCCGGGGCCGCTGATCTTCTGGCGAATGGCGAGGGCGCGGCGGACCAGGGGTTCAGCCAGGGCAATCCGCCCTTCCGTCCGGTACAGCTCGGCCAGCAACAGAAGGCTTTCGACCACCTGGGGATGCAGGTCGCCGAGCAGTTCTTCGCGGATGGACAACGCGCGCCGGTGCAGCTCCTCGGCCTCCCCGGGCAGGCCCCGGTCGGCATAGCGGCCAGCCGCCTCGTGGAGCCGCCGGGTCATCTCAAGCGTCGTTTCGGCCTGTTTCCTTTTTTCGGAACGGCAGGCGGAGATGGCTTCACGGACAAGCGTTTCGAACACCGGACTCGACGAGTTCATGGAGTGCCCTTCCTTTGATGAGCAATCAAATAGTGATCGCGAAAACTGTTCGCATCTTATAGGAGTCGCCGGGCGAGAAGGATCAGGGGAAGGACGAACAAAAAGGGCGAAATACCTTACCCAAGGGTAACTTTAAGCGTACAAAACGATTCGCCTTTCCGTATGAACTATTGTCTTTTGGTGAGAGGTGATGCACAATAGAGGTCAACCGAGAGGGTTTTTATAATGAATAGCGGAACCGGTTCACGTCAAATCATGCTTTCCCTGGCTGTGGCAGCGTTGCTGGTGATGGGTTCACAGAAACGGGCGCGTGCCGATTCGCTGCTGGACGTCAAGACGCTGTACTACGAAGAGGATGGGGACCGCATCAAGGTGGTTGCGCCGTCGACGGCCTGGCAGAGCGAGTGGGGCGATGGTTTCGCGATCCGGGTTGAAGGCATTTACAATTCCATCTCCGGCGCCACGCCGACGGGCGCGCCCGCGGCCCCCCGGGTCAATGTCGTTAGCCCTTCCACGGTGACGGTGAACCCGGTTCGGAAGCCGAAGCCGATCGTTGATCCGGGCGATGACGAGGATGATGACGAGAGGGATGACAAGGGGGCCAAGGCCCCGGTTGCCGCCGCCGCGTACAATTCCCTTTCCGGCGCCACGCCTCCGGTCCCGACTCCGACGCCCACGCCCAAGCCAGGAAAGCCA
>CAXNFL010000110.1:0-6863 GCA_964201555.1 Kiritimatiellia bacterium | reverse complement strand
CTGGCCTACATCCTCACCGACGCCGAGCCGGCCGCCATCTTCACCTCCCGCGCCCAGGAGCCCGTTGTCCGCCAGGCCCTCGCCGACTCCGGCTCCGCCGCCCGCCTGCTCCTCCTCGACGCCATCCCCGCCAGCCCGGCCGCGCCCCCGCCGCCCTTCCCGGCCCCCGCCCCGGCCGATCTTGCCACCATCCTCTACACCTCCGGAACCACGGGCCAGCCCAAGGGCGTCATGCTCACCCATGGCAACCTCCAGGCCAACGCGGAGTCCATCACCGGCGGAG
The DNA here is from genome assembly GCA_964201555.1 of Kiritimatiellia bacterium. Lineage (GTDB taxonomy): Bacteria > Verrucomicrobiota > Kiritimatiellia > CAIKKV01 > CAIKKV01 > CAIKKV01. Next base: position 6,580 of record CAXNFL010000110.1, on the reverse strand, counting down.
TTCCGATTTTCAAGCCCAGCGACCGGCTCCTCGCCTTCCTCCCCTTCCACCACATCCTGCCCCTGATGGGCAACCTGGTGGTGCCCCTCTGGATCGGCGCCACGCTGGTCCTGCCCGCCTCGCTCAAGCCCGACGATCTCGCCGCCGCCATGCAGGCGGGCCGGGTCACCATCATCATCGGCGTGCCCCGCTTCTGGGCCCTGCTTCGCAAGGGCATCCGCGACCGGATCCGCGAGGCGGGCCCCGTCCCGCAGCTCCTCTTCTCCCTGGCCTCCCGGTTCCGCTGCCGCCCCCTCTCGCGACTCCTCTTCCGCAAGGTCCATGCCCGGTTTGGAGGCCACATCCGCCATTTCATCTCCGGCGGGGCGCCGCTCGACCTGGAGGTGCTCGCCGATTTCCAGGCGCTCGGCTTCGAACTGCTCGAGGGCTACGGGATGACCGAGACCGCCCCCATCATCACCTTTCCCCGCCCCGGCCGCGTCCGCAACGGGGCCTGCGGCCAGGCCCTTCCGGGCGAGGAGATCCGGCTGGTCAGCGGCGAGATCACCGTGCGCGGCCCGAATGTCATGAAGGGCTACTGGCGCAAGCCCGAGGAAACCGCCGAGGCGCTCCGGGACGGCTGGCTTTACACGGGCGACCTGGGCCGGCTGGACGAGGACGGCTACCTCTTCATCACGGGCCGGCTCAAGGAAATCCTCGTCCTCCCGAACGGCAAAAAACTGAACCCGGCCGACATCGAAGCACGGCTGCTCCTGGACTCCGCCCTCCTGCGCGAGGCCGCCGTTCTGCTCCAGGACGGCGCGCTCCACGCGCTGGTCATCCCCGATCCCGCCTGCTTCCCCCAGTCGGATCCCGCTTCCCTGGAAGACGCCATCCGCCGCCAGGTCATCGATCCCTACAACCGCACCGCGCTGCCCTACCGCCGCCTGGCCGGCTTCACCCTTCTCACGGGCGAGCTTCCCCGCACCCGGCTCGGCAAGCTCCGCCGCCACCTGCTTCCGGGCTGCGTGCGGAAAGCCGCCCCCTCCCAGGCGGGCGCCCCGGAGCCGGCCGGCGAGGCCTACCCCCTCCTGCGCGACTTTCTTGCCCGCGAGACCGACCGGCCCGTCCACCCGGATTCCCACCTCGACCTGGACCTCGGGCTCGACTCGCTCGGCCGGATCAGCCTGCAGGTTTTCCTGGAGGCCTCCTTCGGCCTGGCGGCCACGGAAGACATCCTGGCCGACCATCCCACCGTGTCGGCCCTGGCCGCCTACATCGAAGCCCACAAAACCCGGGCCGAACATGAATCGATCGACTGGGGCCGCATCCTGCGCGACAGTCCGTCCCGCCCCGTCAAGCCGCCCACCTGGCTGCTGACGGCCACGCAGGCCGTCGGGCGGCTTGGCTTTCGCGGGTGGTTCGCCCTGAAAATGGAAGGCGAGGAGTGGCTGCCGCCGGGGCCGTTCATCCTGGCGCCGAATCACGAAAGCTACCTGGACGGCTTCCTGGTGTGCCTGTTCCTGAAACCGGCCACCCTCCGCCAAACCTGGTTTTACGCCAAGGAAAAACATGTGCGCAAGCCGTGGCTGCGCCGGCTCGCGGACGGGAACAACGTGATCGTGGTGGATATCGACCGCGACTTGAAGACTTCGCTCCAGCAGATGGCGGCCGTGCTGAAGGCGGGGCGGAACCTCCTGATCTTCCCGGAAGGCACCCGCACGCGCAATGGCCAGCTGGGCCCGTTCAAGCGCACCTTCGCCATCCTCAGCCGCGAATTGAATGTGCCCGTTGTCCCTGTTTCAATCAAAGGCTCCTTCGCGGCCCTGCCGCCGGGCGCCCGCTTTCCGCGCCCCTTCTCGCGCATCACGGTGCGGTTCCTGCCGCCGGTTCAGCCCGCGGGGCTTTCCGTGGAGGCCATCCGCGACCAGGTGCGCGAGGCGATCGTCACGGCGCCAGAATCCGGCCCGCGCGATTCCCGCTGAACGAGCCCCCCTCGAGGGTGATGACGCCGTTGACCACGACCAGGTCGATTCCTTCCGCGAGCGCATGAGGCGCCGCGAAGGTGGCCACATCCCGCACCCGGGCCGGGTCCACCACCACCACGTCCGCCGCCGCGCCCCGGCGCAGCACGCCCCGGTTGCCGAGACGGAAATGCGCGGCGGGAAGGGACGTCATCTTCCGGACCGCCTCCACCAGCGGAACGGTCTTCCCGTCCAGCGCGGCGCGCAGGAAGCGCGGAAAGGTTCCATAGGCCCGCGGATGCGGATAGTCCTGGCTCAGCACGCCGGTGGGCGACCGGATCGAGGCGTCGCTTCCGATCATGACCCACGGCTCCGCCAGGATTCGCCACATGTTCGGCTCGCTCATGCCGAAGAAAAAGGCGCCCGTCCTCAGCTCGTCGCGATCGATCAGCCGCAGCGCGGCATCCACCGGCTCCACCCCCAAAATCTCCGCCGCTTCCTCCAGCGGCTTGCCCTGGAGCCCGGCATGGTCGGGGTGCGCGGTCGACCCGATCACGATCGTGCCCCAATAGGTCTCCGGCCGGTTCTCCAGCAGTTCGGCGCGCAGCCGGGTGCGGGTGACCGGATCGCGCAGCCGCGCCAGCACGGCCTCTCGGCCGCCTTCCGCCGCCCAGTTCGGGAGGATCACATCCAGATCCGTGTTCGACGCGATATAGGGATACCGGTCGGCCGCCACGGGAATTCCCTCCGCGCGCGCCGCGTTCAGCTTCTCCAGCGCGGCGTCGAGAAGGCCCCAGTTGGCGCGGCCCGAGGTCTTCAGGTGCGAGACGCTGACCCGCACGCCCGAGGCGCGCGCGACCGCCAGCGTCTCATCCAGCGACTCGAGCAGGCGCGCGCCTTCGCTGCGCATATGGGTCGTGTAAATGCCCTTGCGCCTGGCCGCGACCGCGGCCAGGGCGGTTATTTCCGCGGGCTCCGCATACATCCCGGGTGCATAAATGAGCCCGGTGCTCAGCCCGGCCGCGCCTTCCTCCATCGCCCGGTCAAGCAGGTGCTCCATCCGGCGCACCTCGTCCGGCGTGGCGGGCCGGCCCTCGTAGCCCATGACGGCGGCGCGCAGCTTTCCGTGGCCCGCCAGCATCACCACGTTGACCGCGGGGCGGACCGACTCCAGGAGCGCGCGGTACTCCGCCATGGTGCTCCAGCGGCCGGGATACGACTTGCTCTCCCAGTCGGACGGCAGCCGCGCGGCGCTTCCCAGCAGCGGCGCGGCCGAGGCGCCGCAGTTGCCCACCACCTCGGTGGTCACGCCCTGGAAAATCTTGCTGGGCGCCGAAGGCTCCAGGAGCAGGTAGGAATCCGAGTGGGAGTGGCTGTCGATGAAGCCGGGACAGACCAGGCGGCCGCCGGCCTCGATCACGCGCCGGGCGGGCGCCCGGCTCAGGTCGCCCTCGTCGACAATCACGCCTCCGGCTATCCCGAGATCGGCCTGCCTGAGGGGGGCCCCGGTGCCGTCGGCCACCTGCCCGCCGACGATTTTAAGCTCCAGCTCCACTCTCGGCCTCCGGAACAACGGGTTCCGCCGGGGCCGCCTCCGCCGGGGCGGGCTCCGCGGCCGGAGCGGGTGTCGTCCCGGGCCGGGGCGCGGCGTCGGGCGCCAGGAGATGCATGACCGCGTCCTGCACGGTTTCAAGCCGCTCGGCCACGATGCCGGGATCGGGCACCAGGAACACCTCGCCGGTTTTGCGGTGCGCGAAGATCACGAGGCGCGTGCCGTCGGGCCGGTCCTCCACCTTCCGCTCCACCAGCACGCGCTGGCGCTCCAGCATGATGGCCAGGATGTAGATGATTTCCGCGCGCGCGGGATCGCCCTGCTCCATGAGCTCGCGCAGGATCGTCTCGGCCGTCTCCTTGCGCACCTTGCGGTCGGGCTCGGCGGGGGGAATGCGGAAGACGCCGTTCCAGTTGCTGTAGCCGGGCTCCACCTTTTCCTCGGCGGCCCAGCAGGTGGAGCAAAAATCGGAACGCAGGTAGTGGCCCTCCTTGTCGGAGAGGCGCGTGTAGTATTCCTGCCGGTCCTCGAAGGACTTGGTGCAGCCCGTGCAGGCCTTGGCCAGGGGCTTGATGTTCCATTCCTGCATCATCGTGTCGATCCGCCTTCCCCGCCCGCCGCGAGCCAGTCGATGCCGCGCCGGGCCGAATAGTTGATTGAAAGCCAAGTCCCGGGCTTCGCCCGCGCCGCCCCCGCCGCCAGGGTATGCCCGTCCACCTCGGGCGCCTGCCGGCGGGTCCGCCCCTGCACGCGGCCGCCAGCCCGCTCGGCCGCCTTCTCCACCAGGAGCTCGTCCCGGGCTCCGATCAGCGCCGGCGCCTGGCTGTCCAGCACCGCCTGCTGGGCGTCCAGCAGCGCTTCGCGCCGCCGCTCCGCGGTGGCCGCGCGCGGCCGGGAGCGCAGCCCGGCCGCCGGGGTGCCCTCCTCGGGTGAAAAGGCGAAAACGCCCAGGTGATCAAAGGCCGACTCCTTCACGTACGCCACCAGCCGGCCGAAGGCGGCCTCCGTCTCCCCGGGATGGCCCACGAGGCAGGTGGTCCGCAGCACCACGCCGGGCAGCCGCGCCCGCGCCCGGGCCGGCAGCTCCGCCACGGCCCGGATCGTTCCGCCGCGCCGCATGGCCCGCAAAACCGCCGGATCGCAGTGCTGCACCGGCACGTCCAGGTACCGGCAGACCTGCGGAATGCTTCCCATCGTCTCCAGCAGCCGGTCGGTGATGCCGGTCGGATATCCGTAAAGCACGCGGATCCAGAAGCGGCCGCCGATGCGGCCGAGCCGCTGCAGCAGGGCCGGCAGGTCGGCGCCATCCGAGCGATCGCGGCCGTAGTGGGTCGTGTCCTGGGAAATCAGGTTCAGCTCGCGAATCCCCCGCCCGAGCAGATCCTCGGCCTCGGCGGCGAGGGAATCGATCGACCGGGACCGGTGCCGCCCGCGGATGCCGGGAATCGCGCAAAAGCCGCACCGGTGATCGCAGCCTTCGGCAATCTTGATGTAGGCGTACGGCCCGCCGCTGAGCACGACCCGCCGGCTTCCCGGCTCGAAGAGCCGCTCCGCCGTCTCGGGAATATCCCGGATCGGCCCTTCCCCGCGCAGGATCCGGAGGGCGATGTCCCCCACGCGATCGAGCGCATCGAGGCCCAGGAACGCATCCGCCTCGGGAATCGCGCGGACCAGCTGCTGCCGGTAGCGCTGGGGCAGGCAGCCGGTCACGATCACGCCGCGGCAGATTCCCTTTTCCTTGCGGCGGCACGCCTCCAGGACGGCGTCGATCGCCTCCTCGCGCGCGTCATGGATGAAGGCGCAGGTGTTGATCAGGAGAAGGTCGGCCTTGTCGGGATCCGGGGTCAGGGTGAGCCCGGCCCGCAGGAGGGACGCGATCAAATGCTCGGAATCGACCAGGTTCTTGGCGCAGCCGAGGCTGATCACTCCCACTGTGGCGCCGGCCTGGGGTGCCGTCTTCGTCTTCATTTCAACTTCTCAGGAAAATAGAGCGGAGGCGGCTCCGGCAGGCCACGGGGCGGCGTGACCGTCGCTTCGGCGGGCGGAGCCGTCCGGGCCGCACGGCGAACCACGCAGCCGCGGCTGACCGTGAGCAGCAGCCATGCCAGAAGCAGAATCCCGACAACCGCACCGGCGCGCGGCAGGATGCGCGGCCAGGGAAGGCTCACGGCGGAGGCGCGAGCCAGGGCGAAAATGGAGGCGGCCCGATCCCGGGCCGTCTGCGAGGTGACGCTCTCCCTCACATCCAGGGCGAACTCATCGGACGACCCGGCCTTGGGCGCGGGCTTCACCGCGGACGCCTTCCGGCGCGGGGCCGAGGACGCGGCTGTCGGCGCGGGCGCAGGAGTCGACACGGGTGCGGGTGCGGGCGCCGGTGTCGGCGCGGGTGTCGCCGCAGGCGCGGGAGTCGGGGGGGAGACGGGCTGCTTCGGGGCTTCCGGCAATCTCGGCGCAAGCTTGGGCGGCTCGACGGGCGTAACGGGCTGCGGCGCAGGCCGGTCAAACGGCAGCTCCGGCTCGGGCGCTTCTATCTTTGGAGGCGGTGCGGCCGCGGGCGGTGCGGCCGGAGCGGGGATCACCGGGGCCGGAGGCGGCAGGTCCAATTCGGGCGTCACGGCGGCGGGGGGCGGCGGCGGATGGGCCGCGCCGGGCTTCAGCACCGAAGCGGGCCGATAGAGCTTGTCGGCATCGGCATTCCGGGCCTGGAAAAGGCTGATCAGCCCGGGCGCATCGAGGCCCAGGAACTCCGCGTAGAGCTTGATGAACCCGCGGGTGTAGATGGGCGCGGGGAACTTGGAAAAGTCGTCCTGTTCCAGGGCGAGGATCGTCTGGCTCTTGGATCGGGTGCCCTCGGCGGCCTGGGCCACCGTCAGGCCCTTGGCTTCGCGGGCTTCGCGCAGGATTTGTCCGACGCTTTTCATGATCATCCCTCCGGTTCGACCGTGTCATCCTGGTTCACCATGTCGCCATCCAGGTCCATCAGGATCTCGCGGGCCTCGGAGCCCCGCGGAGGCCCCACAATGCCCCGCTCTTCCAGCAGATCCATGATGCGCGCGGCCCGTGTGTACCCAATTTTGAGACGCCT